>JAYTZE010000239.1:0-7277 GCA_043742385.1 Ilumatobacteraceae bacterium | reverse complement strand
CCAGCGCGGCGCACGCTTCGGCCGACCACGCCGTGCAGTCCGCAGTCAGCAGCCCGGTGACTGCTGCATTCGACGGATCGGTCACATGCACGGCGCCGCGTGACAGCACCCAGGCGACCCACGTGTCGATCGTGCCGAAACAAAGATCGCGATCGCGAGCGCCGCCGATGTGGTTCAACAGCCAGGCAACCTTGGTTGCCGATTGATTGGGAGCCAGCGCCAAGCCATGCTCGGCCTTGGCGGTGATGCAGTCGAACACCGTCCGGAGGTCCTGCCAGCCGAGGCCGGGACCAATCGGGTGCCCCTGGGCGCGGTCCCACACCAACGTGGATGCGCGCTGATTGCTGATGCCCACCGCGGCAACCGGACCTGCTGCTTCCAGCGATCTCGTTGCCACGTCGAGCACGGCGTGGGCCATGCCGGCGCCATCGAACTCCACAAGCCCTGGGAACGGAGACGATGGAGGGAACGGCAGGTACTCGAGTGCATGAACAGCACCCTCGCCGTCGACCACCGCGGCGCGCAGGCCGGATGTGCCGACGTCGATGACGAGGACGCTCACGACGAACCTCTACCCGACGACGGAAAGATCCCGCGCCGCTGCAGTGCGCCACCCAGCGCGCCACCGAGCAGGCCGGCGACCGCCACCGCAGTGAGGTTGAACAATGCAGCCAGCCATCGGACCTCGTTGCCACGTACCGAACGTATGACGATGAAGACTGCCTGGGCGGCGACGTATGTGCCCACGGCGCAGATGATTCCGTGCTTCAGCGGCAACTGCAATCGCTGGGCCCAGGCCGCCACACCTGCGCCGAGAACGAATCCGAGCAACGCGGCGAGACTGAGCAACGATGCGGTGCCAGCGCCGCCATCGCCATCAGCGACGACGCGCGCGGCAATGGAGAACGGGATGGCGAACACCAGCGCAACGCTGCCGCCAGCGCGCATCGCGTTCCAATCGAGACTGTTCACGGCCAGCCGACCGTGCCGAATGGCGATGACAGACCGAGCTTGCCAGGGTTCAAGATGCCAGCCGGGTCGAGTGCGTCTTTCACCGACTGCAGCACGGCCAGCGACGAGCCCATCGACTCGGCCATGAAGCGAGCACGGTTGAGCCCGATGCCGTGATGGTGCGACAGGTTGCCACCCGCAGCCAGCACGGCGCGCTGACCGGCGTCCCACATCGCCACGTACGCGGCTTCGATCTGGTCTGGCGGGGGAGTAGCGGCGAACGTGAAATACAGACAGGCCCCATCCAGATAGCTGTGTGAGAGGTGACAACTGGCGGCGCGGGCATGGGGCACCGCCAGCAACGCCTCGCGTGTCTCGGTGAAGATGGTCGTGAGGCGCGACCACGGCGCGGCGATCTCCATCGTGTCGACGACGAAGCCTTTGCGGGTCAACTCCTGCAGCGCATCGGTGTCGTTGCGATGTGTCAGCCAGTGGTCGACGAGATCAAGGGAGGCTGGGGCAGCGTTGGCGCACTCGTCCTCCACCACGCCGAGCGTCGCCTCGACCAGGCCGATGTCGCCCTCGTCGAGCACCAGCAACACGCATTGCGAGCCGTCGCCACCGTGGCCTCGCTGTGTTTCGACCGCGTCGTACAGTCGCAGGACCGCGGGTGTCGCGCCGCGACGAAGTATCAGCCGGCACGCCTCGATGCCTGTCTCGAAGTCAGCGAATGTGTACGCGGCGCGACGTTCGTGAGTGGGCACGGGATGCGCCCGCAGCCAGACGCGGGTGATGACGCCGAGCGTGCCCTCATTGCCGAGGAACAGATGGGTCAGGTCTGGTCCCATTGCTGCGGCGGGGCCATGTCCGGTGCACAACACCGTGCCATCGGCCAGCACGACCTCGAGGCCCACGACCATCTCGTCGATCTTGCCGTACCGCGTGCTGTACTGCCCTGCGCCCCGGCAGGCGACCCATCCACCGACTGTGGCGATGTCGAAGCTCTGGGGAAAGTGGCCGATGGTCATCGCACACCGCTGACGCAGTTCTGTCTCGAGCTCAGGCCCGAAGGTTCCGGCCCAGACCTCAACCACGCCCGACTCGGCGTCGATCTCGATGATCCCTTGCATCGCCGTGAGGTCGAGCACCACGCCACCGAACACTGGCACCGACGCACCCGACACGCCGCTGCGACCGCCCGCCGCTGTGACCGGCACGCCGTTGGTCGAACACGCCGACAACACTGCGGCGACCTGCTGCGCGTCTGTCGGCCGGCACACTGCACCAGCTCGCTGCGGCACACTTCCAGTCAACGACCAGTGCATGGCCAGCGGCCACCAATCGCGACTGGCTTCGGCGGTCGCGGTTGCCGAGGTGACGGTCTCGCAGATGCCTTGCAATCGGGCGATGAGCTGATCGTCGGGTTGATAGGTCGGACCGGTAAACCGGGATTCGGAGCCAGTCAGTTCGATTGGTGCCGTCGCCTGCGTCAGTTCCGTCACCGATGGACTCCAAGGAGGTCGGCCTCGGCAGTCTCGCCCGCCGTCTGCTCCATCGCGCAGGAGTTGCGGAACTCGGCGACCTGCCGCTCGACCTCGGCATCGTCCCAGTCCATGTCGGCAGCGATCAGCCGCGCCACATCGGCGGCCGCCGCCACCGCGGCTGGGCGGTCGAACAGCCGGGCGCGGGTTCGGCGCGACAGCACATCGTCGAGGGTGACCGACATCTCCGACCGGGCGGCGTACACCGCCTCTGCCTTGGTATAGGGAAGGCCGGGCACCATCGGTTCGCCCAGGTGTTGTTCGACGTGGCTCAGCGCCAGCACTTCGGCTGCCGCCGAGCCGTAGCGACCGGCCAGATGCGCAGACGCGAGATCGGTTGGTTCGCGATAGCCGTCGGCGCCCACCAAGGGCAGCCGTTTGGTCATCGACCTGCGTCGGACGCCGAGTACCTCACAGACCTCGTCGACGGTGTCTTGTGCCATCTCGCGGTACGTCGTGAGCTTGCCGCCTGTCACCGAGATGACATTGCTCGTGCTGCGATTCACCTTGTGACGCCGAGATAGATCAGCGGTGCGTCCCGACGACGCACTTTTGACCAATGGCCGCAATCCTGCCCATACGCCGGTGATGTCGGCTTCGGTGATGGCGGTCGTGATCGATGCGTTCAGCGCCTTGAGTACGTAGGTGATGTCGTCCTTGGAACACTGCGGATCATCGATCGAGCCGTTGTAGTCAGTGTCGGTGGTACCCACGTAGGTGTGTTCGAAGGTGCCGTCGGGTCGGCGGCCCCACGGTACGACGAACAGAGTCCGCTTGTCTTTCGGCACGGGGATGACCACGGCGATGTCGTTTCGCACCTTGTGCCATGGCAACGTGAGATGCACGCCTTTGGCCGGACGGATTGAATCGGGGTCGACGCCCTCGTCGAGTGTGCGCACCTCGTCGGACCACACTCCAGCGGCGTTGACGATGACCTTGGCGCGCACAGTGATCAGCTGTCCAGTCGCATCGACTACCGCACCGGATGCCTGGCCGTCGTCGTCCTTGGTCAACTCGACGACGCGGCATCGATTGACCACGACTGCGCCCTGGGCCGCTGCAGTTCGGGCCACGGTGAGGCACAAGCGGGCGTCATCGACAGTGGCGTCGAAATAGAGGTACGCCGAGGCGAGTCGCTCCTTCGGCATGGTCGGCAGGTGTGCGAAGGCGGCGTCCTTCTTCAATCGACGGTGGATCTTGCCGATCCGCCAACCGCCGGTGAGGTCGTACATCCACATCGCCGAACCCATCGCCCTGGCGATCTTGCGTGAGACCACGCCCTCCTTGGTCAGGATGGGAATCATGAAGGGCAGGACTTTGACAAGATGGGGCGCGTTCTTGCGCAGCCGTTCACGCTCGCGTAGCGCCTCGTAGACAAGCCGGACCTCGCCCTGTTGTAGATAGCGCAAACCGCCATGCACCAGCTTGGAGCTCTTCGACGAAGTGCCGGAAGCGAAGTCTTCTCGCTCGACCAAGGCGGTTCGCAGACCGCGCGCTGCAGCGTCGAGGGCCACACCGGTACCGGTGATGCCGCCGCCGATTACGAGAACGTCGAACGATTCGCTCTCCAGTCGGTCGAGCATGTCAGCGCGTCGAAACGGTGTCGGGGGAGGCATCGACGATCATCCTAGGGACTCGCGCGAGTCGGCCCGTGGCCGAACTCCCGGTGGGTGCCTCTCCTTATCTGCAGTAGTTCTGAATCAGCCGCATCTGCAATACATTCGTCCTATGCGCAGACAGGAGCCATCAGCATGAGCCTCGCAGGCACCGCGACACACGAGAACCTGAAAGACGCCTTCGCCAGCGAGAGCCAGGCCAACCGCCGCTATCTGTGGTTCGCCCACAAGGCGGATGTCGAGGGATACCCCGACACGTCGGCTCTGTTCCGTTCGGTAGCCGAAGGCGAGACAGGTCATGCTCACGGCCACCTCGAGTACCTGGCTGAGGTGGGCGACCCGGTGACGGGCGAGCCGATCGGCGATTCGGTCGACAACCTCAAGTCGGCCGTCGCCGGCGAGACCTACGAGTACACCCAGATGTACCCAGGCTTTTCGAAGACTGCACGCGAGGAAGGCTTCAGTGAAGTCGCCGATTGGTTCGAGACGTTGGCTCGTGCCGAGAAGAGCCACGCAGGCCGCTTCCAGCAGGGTCTCGACAACCTCAACGGTTCTCGCCGCCCCATATGACAACCATCTATGACCCCAAGAACCCGCGTTATTTCGACGAAGCCGACGTCCGCGAGGAGCTGACCCGGGTATACGACCTCTGTCATGGCTGCCGGCTGTGCTTCAAGTTCTGCACCTCGTTTCCGACCTTGTTCGAGATGATCGATCGTCACGACGATCAAGACGCCGGCCGGCTGACGCCCGCACAGCAGGATCAAGTCGTCGACGAATGCTTCCAATGCAAGCTCTGCTACATCAACTGCCCGTACATTCCCGAGCTGCACGAATGGGCGCTCGATTTCCCGCGCCTCATGCTGCGCGCCGATGCCATGCGCCACGTCAACGGTCAGGTCAGCGTTCGCGATCGGGTCACGAACACGGTGATGGGTCATACCGATCTTCTGGGCAAGGCCGCCACGCTCGCCGCCCCGGTGGCCAACAAGATGCTGGGAGCCAGGCCGGGTTCTGCCGTGCGCAAGGCGATGGAGATCGCCACCGGCGTGTCGAGTGTTCGCCTGCTCCCCCCATACGCCCGGCAGCGCTTCACGACGTGGTTCAAGCGTCGTCCCAGGGTTCGCATCGCCAAGCGTCAGGGCCGTGTCGCCGTGTTCCCCACCTGCTTGGTCGAGTACCAACAACCGTCGATCGGCCATGACCTCGTCAAGGTCTACGAGCGCAACGGCATCGAATGCTCGTTGGTCGATGGCGCAAGTTGCTGCGGCGCACCCTGGTTGCACAGTGGCGACGTCGAACAGTTCACGAAGGTTGCCGACAAGAACGTGAAGGCGCTCGCCGTGGCCATACGCCGCGGTAGCGACATCGTGGTGCCACAACCGACGTGCGGCTACGTGCTGAAGAAGGATTACCTCGTCTACGTCGGCGGCGCCGATGCGCAGTTGGTGGCCGAGCACACGTACGACGCGGCCGAATACCTCATGAAGGTGCACAAGGCCGACGGAACCACACTCGACACCGATTTCGGTGGAAGTGTCCCGGTAACCGTCACCTACCACACACCGTGCCATCTCAAGGCGCAGAACGTCGGCTTGAAGAGTCGTGACTTGATCATGCTCACCGGCGCCAAGGTCACACTGGTGCAACAGTGCAGCGGCATCGATGGCATGTGGGGTCTGCGCGCCGAGAACGCTGCCATCAGCGTGCCCATGGCGACCAAGCTGGCCGATCAGATCCGTCGTGCCAATGGCGACGTGATCGCCGGGGATTGCCATCTGGCGAACACGGCGATCACCGAACAAACCGGTCAGCAACCCGTGCACCCGCTGCAGCTCATTGCCCGGGCCTATGGAATCAGCGAGGAGCCAGCGCAGCGATGAGCACGACCGAAACCAGCCGCAAGCTCACACTTGCCGACATCGACGAAATCCGTGCCTACGAGCGGGTTCGAGAGTCGGTTCGAGCTGAGATGATCGAGCTGCGGCACCGTCGCCGCGTCGCCGTCGGCACGATCGTCAGCGTGGCGTTCGAGAATCGCGAGACGATCCGGTTTCAGATTCACGAGATGGCCAGAGTCGAGCGGATCGCGACCGACGAGGGCATCCAGGACGAACTCGATGCCTACAACCCTCTCATTCCAGAGGTCGGGCAACTCTGTGCGACGTTGTTCATCGAGCTGACATCCGACGAGGCGATCCGCGAGTGGCTGCCAAGGTTGGTCGGCATCGAGCAATCGGTCGTGCTTCGGCTACTCAACGGCGACGAGATGCGCTGCGCTGTCGATGCTCACCATGCAGCGCGGTTGACTCGTGAGCATGTCACGGCGGCAGTGCACTACATCACGTTCGAGTTGAGCCCCGATCAGCGCGCCGCTTTCGGCCTCGGTGTCGTTTTGGCGATCGATCACCCTCAGTACAACGAGGAGACCGAGTTCAGTTCTGCCACGGTGAGTGAGCTACTCGGCGATCTCGGCGGTGGTGGAGCGCGCACAACTGTTACACATTCCTGACAAATTCCTGAGAAAGGGTCTGGTCAAGGCGACCCAACTGAGCCTAGATTCACGCGCGCTGAAACGGTGATCTACCGTCAGCGGGCTAGAACTCAGGAGAATATCAGTCGTGTCGGTCAAAGAGATCGTATGGCGAGAGTTGGGGGCATGTCGGGGGCTAGAAGCGGCCATGTTCTACCCGGACGACGACGATCTGGCAGTGGAGGCGAAGTCGGTCTGTGCCGGGTGCGACGTGCGCATCGCCTGCCTGGAGCACGCGTTGCAGGCGCGAGAAAAAGCGGGAATTTGGGGTGGGGCGACAGAACGCGAACGACGGCGAATGATCCGCCAACGTCGCCGCACCGCGTAGCCTGAACGGATGAGTGCACTCGCGGACTTGGGCGGCTGGCCCGCGCTCTTGACCGAACTCGTCGAGGGTCGCGACCTGCCCGCCACCCACGCCCGCGCTGCGATGGCGACGATCTTGTCCGGTGACGCCACCGCCGCACAGTTGATCGGGTTTGTCGTCGCCCTGAGGGCGAAAGGCGAGACGCCCGAAGAACTCAGCGGACTACTCGATGCGGTGCTTGACGCAGCTTCGCTTGTGCCGCTCGGCGACGATTTGCGTTCGCGTGCAGTCGACATCGTGGGTACCGGTGGCGATCGCAGCCACTCCAT
>JAYTZE010000238.1:0-1786 GCA_043742385.1 Ilumatobacteraceae bacterium | reverse complement strand
GGAAGAGCTCCTCCGGATAGCGAAGGTGACCATCGAGGCCGGCGGGCATCTGGTCACTGCTCTTGAACAGACCGGGGAACGCCGACTGCCAGACCTTGATGATTGGGTCTCCGTCGTCGACGATGTAGAAGTCGACAGAGCCGTTGTAGGCATCGACAACCGCCTTCACGCTGTTGCGCACGTAGTTGAACGGGTGATCAAGACCGCTCCCTGCATTCAACTGATTGCGATCACCACTCTCGCCGTAGGGATAGCGATTGGAGGTGGTGTAGGCATCGATCACCCACAACACCCGACCGTCGAGCGCCACCGGGTATGGATCGTTGTCGAACGACAGGAAGGGCGCCAGCTTCTTGGCTCGATCCTCGACACGCCGAATCGACACCAATCGCGAATCGTTGTCGATTGCCCCGGAGCCGATCATGTTGTAGTCGAGGTAGCTGAGGGCGAACGCCATCCGCTTGAAGACCGAGTCGAGTTCGATGCCACCGGTTCCCGAATACGGACCGGGGTCCTCGTAACCCGGGCAAACCTCTTCGCTGACACCGGTATCGACAATTGCGTACCCGGAGATGTTGGCGCTGAAGTACATCTCGGGCCGCTCGAGCGTGATTTCGCGGTAGTCCGGACGACGATCCTTGATCTGCCCGGACGGCGCTGTCACCACCCCGCAGCCGTGTGTGTTGATGAGATGTTGACCTTGCCACGACTTGTTGGCGATGGCCGACAGGTCGAGCTCACGAGCCGCAACCGATACCTGCTGCACGCGCCCATCGAGCTCGTATCGATCGGGGTCGAGATCGTTGATCGTCAAACCCGCCTTCTGGCTCTGATCAGTGCGGAAGCGACCGACCATCGCCTCGGGCTTCAACAGCCGCACGTTCTTCAGCGGCACAACATCGTCGGCGAGCGCACGTTGCGAGATATCAGCAAAACTGACCTGCTGGACTTCCACATTGTCGATGCCGAGCGCGTGGCGGGTGGCATCGATGTTGCGGACGATGTACGGCGCCTCTTTGTCGCGTTGGTTGGGGTTGACCACCAGGGCCTGGATCGCGGCCGGATAGATGATGCCGCCGATCAGCGCGATCACTGCCCACAACGCCGATGCGACCACTGGAATGCGCCACGAGTTCGTGCGCAACGTCGACAGAAACAGGCCGGCGACCAGTAGGGCGATCAACGTCAACAACATCACCGCAGGCAACTGAGCCTTGGCAGCCGAATACAGCAGACCGCGCACAAAGCCACGCGAGTCGGTGGTCAGTTCGTAGCGCGTCAGCCAGTAGTCACCCGCCTTCAACACCGCTAGCACGGCCAGCAGAACAGCCACGTGGGCTTTGGTGGCGCGACGTATCTTCGGCCGCGGTGGCTGGATGATGATGCCGCCGCTGAGCACGTGCGTGGCGATCACCAGCAACGTGATGAACACCACTGCGGCGAACAGCCAGTCGAGCACGAAGGCGATGAACGGAAGCCGGAACATGTAGAAGCCGACGTCGTGACCGAACTGGGCGTCGGCGATCCCGAACAGCTGCGAGTTTCGGAACATCAGCCAGTCCTGCCAGTGTCCGACAGCGGGCGCAGCAAAAAGCAATCCAGCGACCGCAGCGACCGCGATGCGTAACGATCGCAGACGATGCCCGAAGAACTCGTGGAACCGTTCGACCACTGGATGCGTATTGGCCGAGAACGCCGACGGCGCCAAACGATCGGCGATCACGAGATTCAGCACCGCGAGCGCGACGAAGATGCCGCCGAACAACACGAACAGCAACAGCTTCGA
>JAYTZE010000237.1:0-3740 GCA_043742385.1 Ilumatobacteraceae bacterium | reverse complement strand
CGCGGGTGCCGAGCGTGACCGAGACCGTGCAGACCCCGAGGCGGCGCAATCGACTGCGTGGAGCCGGGAGGCCGGCGACCAAGGCGCCGGCGGCGGTCAACAACCCGGCGACGGCGTAGCACGCGCCTGCCGAAGGCGTCGCGTCCCGACCAGTCACCCTGTCGTTCAACTCGCCGCGACTCGTAAACGGAAACGTCGAACCCCTCCCCCACATCGCATGCAATGCACCGATGCCGAGCAGAGTCGTGGTGGTTGCGACGCGGGCCAGATGACGCATCGGTCTACGCCTCTGGCCGGTATCCGGTCGCACCGTCGATCAGTTCCCTCACCACATCGGCATGCCCCGTGTGACGAGCCGTCTCCTCGACCATGTGAACGAGTACCCAACGCATCGACACGGCATCGCCGAACCAAGCCGTCCCGGTGTCGTCGAGATCGACCTCTGCGATCACTTGATCAGCCGCCGCCCACGCCCGACGGTAGAACGCGGTGATGTCGGCGGTGGTCTCGCTCTCCTCGATGCGTAGATCGGCGTTCTCGTCGTCGTCGTCGAACGGCAATGGCTCGGTCTCACGACCGAACGTCAGGCAGAACCATCCGTACTCCACGGAAGCAAGATGCTTGACCAGTCCCAGCAACGTGGTGCCCGATGGCACCGGCGAGCCCCGCAGTGCCGCGTCGTCCAAACCCTCCAACTTCCACAACATCAACTCGCGATGTCGCTGCAGCGAGGTCTGCAATGCCTCCTTCTCGCCAGCGTCGAACGGAGTCTTAACAATCATGAACCCATCCTGGCAGCCGAGCTCGGTAAGACTGTGCTCAACAGGGCAAGGTCTTGTGCCGATGAAGACAGCACGATGATCAGGAGGTGACACCAATGACACGCCAGCGCTTGAATCTCCAAGAGGGGGACCTCGTCGTGCTGGCGCGTGCCCTCGACATTGACGGTGAGAGTTTGCGCGATGAACTCGACCGACGACCATGGCACGTCAACGATGTGCTACGTCGGCCAGAGGTCGTCGAGTCGGTCTTGCACGGCACGGGCGCCGAGCAGTTTGCGGTGTCGCCACTGTTGTTCTTCGCAGTACTCATTCACCGCGCTGCCGACGAATTGATGTCGAGCGATTGGGTCGACGAGTGGGCCGGGCCAGGGTGCCGGCTGCCCGTCTTCGATGTTGAACCCCTCGTCGAATTCGCGGACGCGCCGGCGCGATTGCAATTCACCGCACAACTCCTGGCCAGCTTTGCCGCGCCCGAGGCAACGCCGGTGCCGGCCGACCGTCTCGACCTCGACGAACTGGTCGATTGGCTCGACGCTGTCCAGCCGCTCGACCACATCGTGCTGCTGCGCCAGCTCGGTGACCTCGCCCTGTTTCGCGCCGGCGTCTTTCCCGACAGCATCGGCGCAAAGACGATGTCGTCGGCGCAGGCCGAGCACCTCGGCAGGTCGGTAGGAATGACCGACGACGAGTTGAACCTGCTCGTCGACCACGGTTCGGCCACGCCCGGTCTCGACGCACTCGAGACGCTGAGTTCGGCGTGGTATCGCGCCGCGGCCGAGAGTTCACCGACGGCACCGGTGGTGCTTCGCGATATCGCCTGCCGCATTCGTGCCGCACGCAGGTTCCTGAACTACGCGGCCGATCACTACCTGCATCGCGTGCAGCCGTGCTGGGCACCCGGGTTCTGAATCCGAACTAGCGTCGGCGCCTGTCACCCCGCGTCGAGCGATGCCAGAATCGCTCGACCGGCGCGGAGGAACTGTAGCGCGGCGTGATCCGGGTCCGCCGCCGTGACGAGCTGTGAAAGCGGCAGCACCGCTCCGCTGAAGGTCGCTGCATTCCAGAACGTGTTGTCGGCCGTCGTGCCCCACGGTCCGACGTAGAGATACGGCTCGGGGTGCCCCTCGTCGCCAGGCGACGACCCGTAGTTTGCCCGGCGAGCTTCATCGGAGTCCTCGGTGTAGAAGGCCTGATCGAAGTGTTCGGGCCACAAGATGAGCGGCGACGGATTCGCATCGGGGATCTCGACAGCGAACAGGTCAAGCACCTCCGCGCCAAACGCGTACCACGCAGCCAACACCTCAGCGGCGCCCCGATCGAGACGCAACGGCTCGTCAGGATCGAACGACGTTGCCGGTTCGTACAACTCACTCGGGAAGCCGGGTTCGACACCGACGAATGCAGCGGCCTCGCCGATGGTCGTCAATGCGACACGCCGCGACCCGGTGCTGTCGTCGATGACCAGAGCGTCGGCCTCGACCCGCACCCGAGTGTCGCCGGCGAGTATCGGTGTGGCGAAGCCGCCAGTGAAGGCGGTCAGCCTGATCTCTCGGTCAACGACGAATCGCGCCTTGGCCAACACGTGTTCGGCGACACGATGCAGGGCGTCTCTGGTCGACACGAAGGTCTCGAGATCGTGAACTGGCAGCAGTGTGGTCATGCCAGCTACTTGATCGCCAAGGCATTCGGTGGCGTCGCCACGCCGTGCGGAATGTTGAGCGGAGCCGAAACGAACAGGCACGCGTACCGACCGTCGGCGGCGCAGTCGGCCGCAAGCGCCGACAGGTCGAAGAGCTCGCCGAGTGGGATGCCCAACATCGGCAGCAACAACGAGTGGGCGAACACCTCGTGCATGCGCTCGGGATGACTCGCCTTCAGTGCGGCGACGTCGTCGGCGTTCTGGCCCGTTCCCTGCGGCCAGACCTCGACAGCTGGGTTGTCGGCCCCGATTGCGGCAATGTGCAGATCCCACAGGAATTCGGCGGTGCGTTCTCCCGACGGCAATCCCGGTGCCTTGAGTGTCGTCCGGTCGCCCGCCACGGCGCGCATGGCCTCAGTCGATGTCTCGTACCACTCCGTCCACCCGGTGCGCATCAGCAAGATGTCGCCGTGCTCCAATCGCGACCCCTGCGAATCGAGGGTGTCAAGGATGTCGTCGGGCTCGATCACGTCGGATTCGCCATACTGCAGCGGTCGTCCCTGCGCTGCTCGCCAGCGGCCGACATCACACAGCACCGCGCGTCCAGCAATGCCCTGGCGGGCCCAGTGATCCACGCCATGGTCGTCGTCGGGCACGCCGTCGTAGAAGCCGTTGGGAACGTTCTTCACATGGCGAAAGCCGTCCCATTGCGACGACGACTGCGTGTTCCACCCGTGCAACACGTCGTCGTGGCCGGTCGCCCGGTCGAGAACCTCGTGGGTGTGCTTGAGCCTGCCGAACATCGGCGGATCCGGTAGATCAGCCGACCAGTTGAGCGCGAAAACCGCCCCACGAGTGACCAACCGCGCCGCAGCCACCAGCTTGTCGGATGTCATCAAATTCAGACAGCCGAAGTAGTCGGGGCCTCCCGAACCCAGCAGACCCCAACTGGCGGGCAGATTGTTCACCTTCGGAAGGTCGCGATACGACGGGAGCGCGGTCATGAATCGCATCGTATGTGTCGGGGATGCCACGATGACTGCCGTGATGAACGTGGTCGCAGGCGACGACAAACACGAGCGGTGCTCGTGGGGATCGTCAACGCCCGACTACATCGCCTATCACGACACCGAGTGGGGCTTCGGCGTCGCCGATGATCACCGCCTGTTCGAGAAGCTGTGCCTCGAGGGGTTCCAATCGGGTCTGTCGTGGCTGACCATTCTTCGCAAGCGAGAGAACTTTCGTGCTGCGTTCGCGGGGTTCGACCCGCATCTTGTCGCCGACTTCGACGAGAACGATGTCGACCGGTTGCTGGGCGA
>JAYTZE010000236.1:0-1790 GCA_043742385.1 Ilumatobacteraceae bacterium | reverse complement strand
TCGCAGTTGCCCAGTCGCTCGTTGGCGTAGGTGACGAAGTCGGTATCGAGCGAGCTGATCGCCTGCTGCACCACCGCCCACATGCCCTCGCGAAACTCACTCATCATCTTCATCAGTTGCAGTCGCGCCCACGACGCCTTGGTGACTTGCCCGAAGTACAGCGTGAGCAGTCGCTCCTCGGCCTCATGATTGAGCTTGCTGTTGACGCTGAGATTGCCGAGGTCGAAGAACACGTCATTCATCCCGGCGTACTCGAAGTCGAGCAGCCACACCCGGTCGTCGGCGAACAACACGTTGCCGGGCAGCAGATCGTTGTGGCAGGACACCGTCGGCATGGGTGAACGTGCGAAGGAGGCCTCGATGCGCCGGCTCTGTTGGTGCAGGCGCTCGTACGCGGGCGGTGCCATCACCCCATATGCCGAGGCATCGCGGGCATGCCATTCGACGATTCGGTGGATTGGGAAGGCGCCGCCGAGTGGACCACTGTCGTGGAAACGGCGGATCAGGTCGACGACGTCATCGAGCCGCTCGACGAATGCAGTCGGCTCGAGATGATGACCTTCGACGAGTTCGGTGACCAGCGTGCCCACTTCTCCGAGCATGCCAAGCACCGCCGGACCAATTCCGAGGTTGGCCGCGCGCCGCGCCGCCTCAGCCTCGTAGGCGCGGTCGATGCCGAGCAACGCCGTGCGTTCGCCGGGGATGCGCACCACATAGTCGCCGCGGTCGGTCGATGCCACGAAGTTTCGATTGGTGATACCGCCGCTCAGAGGCCGGATATGTATTGGCTGGTCGGAGAACAAACTGCTCTCGCGGACGAGCCTTTCGACGTCTGCCCTCTCGTTCACAGTTCAACGGTGTAGCACGTCGTAACCTCGCCGCGTGACCTCTGAGTGTGTGCTGGCGATCGACCTGGGCACCGGTGGACCCAAGGTCGCGCTCGTCACCGCGGACGGCACGACGTTGGCATGGTCCAGCCGGCCAGTCACAACGCGGTTCATCACAGGCGGAGGCGCAGAGCAGGATCCCAACGAGATGTGGACCGCCATCGTCGGCGCAACTCGTTCCGCCCTGGACGCGGCCCGTCCAGTTCCACGCCTCGTCGCGGTGGCAGTGACGAGTCAATACATGAGCGTGGTTCCGGTCACATCTGACGGCATGCCCACTGGGCCGTGCGTGCTGTGGATGGATACGCGAGGTGCCGCGCATAACGCGTCGTTGCTCACCGAAGAATCGCTCGCCCTGTTCATGGAGCGGCATGGCTTGATCCCGTTGCCCAGCGGTAGCGACAACATCGCCCACATCCAGGCTCTGCGGATGTTCCACCGCGAGGCGTACGAGTCGGCGACGGCCTTCGTCGAGCCGATGGACTACATCAACGCCAGGTTGACCGGACGGGTCGGCGCAACACAATCGACGGTGTTTGGGCAGATGGTGTGCGACAACCGCACGTGGGGTGTCACGGACTATGACCCCGACCTTGTTGCCGCGACACGGCTTGATCCGCACAAGCTGGCGCCGTTGCTGCCCATGAACGGCATCGTCGGAGTGGTGACAACTGCCGCGGCGGCAGACCTGGGTGTTGCCGAGGGGATTCCGGTTACCACGGGAACGATCGACTCGATCACGTCGGCGATCGGCACCGGCGCGCTCACGTCGCGCGACGGTTCGGTCATCGTCGGCACGACATCGGTGTTGGTCAGCCACATCGACGAACACCGCTGCGACCTCCGCGCGGGCATCCTCGCGGTGCCAAGTCCGGTGGCCGGGATGTACTACGTGATGGCCGA
>JAYTZE010000235.1:0-1792 GCA_043742385.1 Ilumatobacteraceae bacterium | reverse complement strand
ACCAGCTGCACCGCTGGAAGATGGCGGGCCAGCACAAGTGGGCCCGCTTCTTCACGCTCGACGAGCGACGCCCCGGCTACACCGACGAGGTATACCGGCGGATCGAAGACGGCGGCCCGGTCGCATCGGGTGACCTGTCGGAACGTGTCGGCAAGAAGGGCACATGGTGGGACTGGGACGACGCCAAAGTCGCGCTCGAGCACCTCTTCTGGACGGGACGCGTCACCGTGACCCGGCGGCAGGGAGACTTTGCCCGCATATATGACCTCACCGAACGAGTGATTCCCGCCGAGGCGCTCGCCCGGCCGGCAGCACCCGAGCGCGAAGCGCGCAAGCAACTACTCGAACTCGCGGCACGACACCACGGCATCGCCACGTTCACCGACCTCACCGACTATCACCGCCAGAGGAACGCACCATGCAAGGCGCTGGTCGCCGAACTTGTCGAGGAAGGTACGTTGCGCGAGGTTCAGGTCGAAGGCTGGACCCAACCTGCGTACCTTCATCGCGACGCGCGCGTTCCCCGACGTATCAACGCGTGCGCACTGTTGAGCCCGTTCGACCCCGTGGTGTGGAATCGCGATCGGGCCCATCGACTGTTCGGCTTCCACTATCGCATCGAGATCTACACGCCGCAGCCCAAGCGGATCTACGGCTACTACGTGTTGCCGATCCTGTGGGGCGACAGCGTCGTGGGGCGCGTCGACCTGAAAGCCGACCGGCAGCGTGGCGCGTTGCTGGTGCAAGGTTCGTTCACCGAATCGGGTGTGCCGACAGGACCACTTGCCGATGATCTGGCACCGGAGTTACACGCCATGGCCGGGTGGCTGGGGCTCGGTGAGGTCGAGGTGGTGCAGCGAGGAGACTTGGCCTCCACCCTTCGCGATGCAGTTGATCACTACGCTCGGCACTGATGAGCGAATCCCAGCCGTGGTCCGCGCCCGAGCACATGCCGCGCTGGGTGTGGAAAGCCGTGGCGATCTTCTGGCTTGGCTACATCGTCTCGATCGTCACCCGTTCGGTGTGGACCAGCCTGTCGGCGCTGTTCTTGCTGTTGCTGGTCTCGCTGTTCTTGTCGCTGGCGATCGAACCGGGCGTCAATCGATTGGCGGCGCGTGGTTGGCGGCGCGGCTCCGCCACCGCCGTGATTCTCGTCGGTGTGTTCCTGGGTTTCCTCGTGTTCGTCGTGGCGATCGGCACGTTGGTCGGCCAGCAGATCGCGACGCTGCTCGGCGACTCCGAGAAGTACGTCAACCGCACCGTCGACTTCATCAACGACAACTTCGACACCAAGATCAACGCCTCGCAGGTCGTCGCCTCGATCAATGATGAGAACGGAGCGGTGCAGAAGTTCATCCGCAGCCAGCAAGGCAAGGTCGTCGACCTCTCGGTGACCGCGCTCGGGGTGGTGGTCAAAGGATTGTCGGTGCTGTTGTTCACGTTCTATCTCGTGGCCGATGGGCCGAAGCTGCGCCGAGTGATCTGCAGCCGGCTGCGCCCCGACCGGCAACGACGTGTGCTCGACGGGTGGGAGTTGGCCATCGACAAGACAGGCGGCTACATCTACTCCCGCGCTCTGCTCGCTGGACTGTCGGCATTCTCCCACTGGGTTCTGTTTCAGGCAATCGGCATCCAGGCACCGGTGGCGATGGCATTGTGGGTCGGTCTCATCAGCCAGTTCCTACCCGTTGTCGGCACCTACATCGCCGGAGCGTTGCCAGTTCTGGTGCAGTTCGTCGACTCGCCACCGAAGGCATTGGTCATCCTGGTTTTCGTGATCGTCTATCAACAG
>JAYTZE010000234.1:0-1792 GCA_043742385.1 Ilumatobacteraceae bacterium | reverse complement strand
GCGGTGCGATAGGTGGCGCGTCCGGTGGCGGAGGCGGTGCAAATGACGGCGGCGCGAAGGCGGGGGCTGAAGGCTGATCGGGCAAGCGGATCGGAGGTTGGCCGGGCGACCCGATCGGCTGCGACACCGGCGGAGGCTCCGGCCTGAACCCAGGGTGCATCGCAGGTGCGGGCGGCGCGGTCGGAGCGACACCTGCATATGCGCCGGGCGGCCAACCCGGCATCGGTGCTGCAGAGTTGCGAATATCCACCATCGCGACCTGGGGACGACGCCGGCGCAGACCAAGCAGGAGAAACAGCAATCCGAACACGAACCCGGCAAGGGCGACCGCGCCGCCCAGCAGTTTCAGCAACTCGGTGTCGTCCTTCGGATTCTTGCCGATGGCCACGACGAAATCGGTGTCCTCGGATTCGACATTCAGTCGATACGTGCCGGCCTCGTCGATCGTCAGGGTGCGAACACCGGTGCCCACGTAGCCATCGACGTCGTATGTCGCGGTTGCTCCGCGCTCCATGTCGATCTCGCCACCGTTGCTGTCCACCAGAGTCATCGACAGCCTCGGCAGTTTGTCGCCTGGGTGTTCGTACTCGCTGCCGTTTGCTTCGCAGTCGCCACTGAGTTCGCCGAGCTTGCCCTTCGTCTCGGCATAGACCGTGAACGTCGCCGGCTTGTCGAACACCAGCGTCGTCGTGCAACCCACTGGCGCACGAGCGAACGACTTCACTGCGTCTTGGTAATTCGTCATGCTCTTGGTCGCCATCGCGCCACCACCGAGCACGCCACCCACCAACACAATGATGCCGAGCACGATCAGGCCCTTGCGTCGCTTGCCCTTGATCGCCACCTCGGCGGCGGCAGGGGGCGGTGGCTGACTGATGCTTGGTACCTGTGGTTGAAACGACATCACAAAACCCCCAGTCGCCTGGCGACCAGCTCGATCCGATCATCAGGTTGTACCACGGCGGCACGCACATTCTGTGCACCGCCCGCACCGTAAAAGTCTCCCGGACTCACCAATGCCCCGCCTTGTCTGGCCAATCGCTCGGCGAACTCCCAGCCATCGCCAGCATCAAACCACAAGTAGAAACCACCAGCGGGGAATGGCACATCGACGCCTGACCAAGCCGCGAACACCTTGCCGAGCCGCTCCAGACGGCTTCGATATCGGTCTCGCTGCACGGCCACGTGCGCATCGTCGCCAAGAGCGACTGCGGCCGCAGCTTGCGCAGGACCAGGCACCAGCATCCCGACATGTTTGCGAACCTCTTTCAGGTACCCGACAATCTCGGCATCGCCGGCATAGAACCCGACACGCAGTCCGGCAAGGTTGCTGCGCTTCGACAGCGAATGAACGGCAATCAGGCCGTCGAATCCGTGATGCAAGATGGTGCTGGCTGGACCGTCCCACGTGAACTCGACATAGCACTCGTCGCTGAAGACCGGCACGTTGTTGCCGCGTCCCCACGCCGCCGCCAAGCCCAAGTCGGTGAGCGCACCGGTGGGGTTGGATGGACTGTTGACCCACAGCATCAACGCTCGTGCAGCATCGGCCGGGCCGATCGCGGCAAGATCGAGGGACCCGTCGACACGGCTCGGAACCGGCACGCCGCGGCAGCCGGCCAGTGTTGCGCCCACTTCATAGGTGGGGTACGCAACGGCCGGATACAGCACCGTGTCTCTCGACGGGGTCCGCAGGCGGAGATACTGTGGTGTCGTCGCCACGAACTCCTTGCTGCCAATGCATGCAGCGAGTTGCCCAATCGGAACATCGAGGTCGAAGCGTCGATCGAGC
>JAYTZE010000233.1:0-1793 GCA_043742385.1 Ilumatobacteraceae bacterium | reverse complement strand
CGATCGGCTCGGGCGTGGTCGCCGGCTCGCTGGCGCTCGTCGGCTTCGGGATCGACTCCACCATCGAGGTGTTCGCCGCCGTTGTCGTGCTGTGGAGGCTCCGTGGCGTCGATCAGGAGCGCGAGCAACACGCGCTGAAGCTCATCGCCGTGTCGTTCTTCGTGCTCGCCGCCTATGTCGCCGTCGAGGCTCGTCGGTCTGCTCCTCGACGCCACCTTGAACTGGTGGTGGGCTGACCCGGTCGCGGCGCTCGGGATCGCCGTCCTTGCCCTACGGGAGGGCCGCGAAGCGTGGGCCGGAGACGACTGCTGCTAGTGCTCCGACCACGAACGTTCACAATTGGTGTTGTGAGTACGACCGGGCGTCGCCTGGCATCGCACGGCGGTGATGGAGCTGTTGATCCAGCATGTGTGGGCGCGGGAACATGCCTGAGCAGGCCGAAATCGCGCCCAACGAGGCTGTGTGGGCGCGGGACTACGCCTGGGCGGGCCGAAATCGCGCCCAACGAGGCGGCGGGCTGGTCGGGCGTGGGCCGGCGACGACTGCTGCTCGCTCACTCCACGTCCATCGAATCGAACGTCAGCGTGAGTTCTTCGACGACGATGTCACTGCAGTTCGCATCGAGCGATGTGGTGCGATAGTTCACCGGAAACGCGTTGCGAAAGCGCCAACTCCATACGGGTGAGCGTTCCTCGTCGAGCAGTGTGACCGTGACATTGCGGTCGACATTCGGCTGCCCCTCACGGGCTTGCTTCCACCAGTCCCAGAGATCGGTCGTCCCGAGCAGCCCACGCTTCACGACGAGGTGGCTGTACTTGGCGAGCCCGGGCTGCTTGCGTGAGTCCTGGGTCTTGTCGTTGCCGCTGCGGTAGGCGACTTCATCGATGATCGCATCGGGCAGTTCAACCCGAAAGAACTGGGACCGGATGTCGTTCGGGTCACCGGTCCCGAGGTCGACCAGGAAGTTGGAGCCCTCGTAGGGGTGGTCGCGAAAGATTGCCATGTCATCATCATGACAGGTTGTCAACGATGCAATAACGATATATCGTGACTGCATCAAGACATTCCGAAACCAACGTCAACAAGGAGACGACATGGATCCCCGATCCAACGAACACGATCACGACCACAACCGCCGGGGCCGAGGCGGCCCGATCGGCGGACGCCGCGAACGGGGCTCCGGCCGGCGCGGGCGCGGCGGATTTGGGCCCGACGGCTCAATGGGCCGCGGACCGCGCCGAGGGCGCGGCGACGTGCGCACGGCGGCGCTGCTGCTGCTGCTCGAGCGCCCGATGCACGGATACGAGATGATCCTCGAGATCCGCGAGCGCAGCGGCGAGGCATGGAGCCCGAGCCCCGGTGCGATCTATCCAACGATCCAGCTGCTCAGCGACGAAGGGCTCATCACGACCCAGGACGAGGATGGCAAGAAGGTGTCGAGTCTCACCGAGACAGGCCAAGTTGCCGCCCAAGAACTCGCATCGACCAAGACTGCACCGTGGGACGAAGCGTCGCACGACGCCGGCGAAGGTGCGCCAAGCCTGCGCCTAGCGATCCATCTGCTGATGATGGCCACCAAGCAAGTTGCGATGGCCGGCACCGATGCCCAGCGCAAGCGTGCAACCGAACTGCTCGACGAAACTCGGCGCAAGATCTACGCCCTGCTCGCTTCCGACGACATGTAACACGAGAGGGTCGCCGATGGCCTCGTGACCGGGAGCTACGATGCGCGCAAGTCCACAGGACTTAATCCTGAAGGAGAGGCGCAATGTCGTCATTGACGTACGACGTGG
>JAYTZE010000232.1:0-7313 GCA_043742385.1 Ilumatobacteraceae bacterium | reverse complement strand
AGATCGACGGCCTCGATGACACCCATCGATTCGATGTGCAATTCGTGGAGCATTCAGCGGTCCGACAGGCCGAACTTCGTCTTCAGGATCTGATGGAAACGCCGCCCGCCGAACCGAACGAAGCGGGCCACCGATGTCGCTGCGCGGACGACTACGGTGTCACCTTCGGCAAGCGTCGCGGCCTTTTGCCCGTCGATCGACAGGGTTGCGGCGCGGTGGCCGATGACTTCGATCTCGACCTCCTCGTCTGGATCGAGCACCAACGACCGATCGAAGAGCATGTGCGGCGACACGGGCGTCAGCAGCAAGGCACGATGCTTCGGCGAGACGACGGGACCGCGAGCGGACAGCGAGTACGCGGTCGAACCGGTCGGTGTGGCGATGATCAAACCGTCGGCGGCGTAGGAGGTGAAGGTGGCGCCGTCGATTCGCACCAGCAGCCGAACGGTGTGCCCAGCTTCCTGTTTCTCGACGACTGCTTCGTTGAGCGCGGTCCAGTTCTGAACTTCGTCGATGTCGGCGATGCCCGATCGACGAAGCGATGCATCGAGCATCATCCGTTCCTCGATCCGCCACTGGCCTACCTCCGATCCGGCGGCCCATCTCTCCAAAGCAGCGGTCAACGCGGGGGGCTCGACCTCGGTGAGATAGCCGAGCAGCCCCACGTTGACGCCGATGATCGGCACACCGGCGCCACCGAGCATCTTGACCGTGCGCAACATCGTGCCGTCGCCACCGAGGCTCAACGCCAGGCCGGCTGATTCGGGCTTGCGTTCGCTGATCAGATCGAGCAACTCCAGCGGCTCGGCATCCTCGGGTGTCATCCAGGCCATGTGACCGTGCTCGGACAACCAGGTTGTCGCCAACCGCGTCAGCGCCGCGGCCTCCATCCTGTCGTGGTGGGCCACCACCAACACATCGGTCATGGCGCAGATCCTGACCGACGGAGGCGGGCATGCACAAGGAACTCGCGATTGCCCTGGGCACCGGTGAGCGGTGAGTCGACCCACCCCAGCACGTCGCAGCGCTGCGCGACAAGAGCCGCCGACACTTCGTCACATACGCGCTGGTGCACTGCGGGATCGCGAATCACGCCGCTCCCGCGATCGACCTCTGCCTTACCGGCTTCGAACTGTGGCTTGACGAGCAACACGAGTTGGGCGTGGGGATGGCCCGCGGCCGTCAACGCCGGCAATGCACGAATGATCGAGATGAACGACAGGTCGGCGACGATGAGATCAACCGCGCCACCGATCGCGGCCGGTGTGACGTCGCGCACATGGAAGCGTTCGAGCACGGTGACTCGTTGATCGTCGCGGATTCTCGGATGGAGTTGGCCATGACCAACGTCGAGGGCCACAACGTGGCCGGCGCCGCGCTGCAGTAGGCAGTCGCTGAAACCACCGGTCGAGGCGCCTGCGTCGAGCACTCGCAATCCGGTGACGTCGATATCGAAGGTATCGAGGGCGGCGTTGAGCTTGTCGCCACCGCGGCTGACAAATCGCGATCGCGGGCCCTGCAACACCACAGCGTCAGCCGGGTCGACGAGCCGTGCCGACTTGTCTGCGATCGCGCCGTTGACCAAGACCAACTTGGCGTCGATTGCGTGCGCGGCGTCTGTCCGACTGAGCACCAGTCCGCGGCGCACCATGTCCGTATCCAACCGCTGGCGCCTCGCCACGAGTTACCGCTTCGCGGGAGCCTTCTTGGCTGCAGCCTTCTTGGCCGGAGCCTTTTTCGCAGCTGCCTTCTTGGCCGGAGCCTTACGGACGACGACCTTGGAGACGCCCGATGGGCCGGCTGCCTTCTTGGCCGCTGCCTTCTTGGGTGCTGCCTTGTTGACAGCCGACTTCGCTGCAGCGCCAAAGCTGCCAGCGACATCTTCGACGCGAGCTTCTACATCGTCGAGACGCTGTGCGAACCTGCCGAGCTGCTTGGAGACTTCTGCCTGGATCAGGCTGAGCACGTGCTCGCTGGTCGCCCGGCCCCGCTCGACGAGGTGCTGAACGGTCTTCTCAGCATCCTTGCGACGCAACTGGCCGGCCTTGACGAACTCGGCGACGATCTTTTCGGCATTCTTCTGCGACACTTCGCTGAACTGCATACCGGTATCGAGCAAACGCTTGAGGATTGGTGAACCTGTCATGCCGGCAGCCTACCCCTCGGTACACCCTCGTCGATCAGGACCTTTGCCACACCTGCGAGGTTCGCCGCCACCATGTCGGGCGTTGGTTCCACGATGCTGCCGGGCGCGGTGACGCCCGATTCGACGTGTGCGTAGCGGCAACCGAGAGTCGCGGCCATGAGGCCATCCGTCTCCGGACGATCTCCGATCATCACCGCATGCTTTGCTGCCGAAGCGCCAATCGTCGATCGCACCAAAGCAGCCATCGGTTCGTGAGGCTTGCCGGCCACCGTGGGTGCCACTCCCGATGCGGTGACGATCGAGGCCAGGATCGCTCCACCACCCGGAATCGGTCCGTCGGGCGTCGGATAGGTCGCGTCGTCGTTGGTGCCGATCAAGCGGGCACCGTTGCGTACGGCCCGACTGGTGTGCAGCATCTCGTCGTAGTCGAACGTGCGATGAAAGCCGACGACCACGACGTCGACGTCGAGGTCGACGACGTCGACGACAACGGCACCCCGGCCGACGACCGCCTGCACCACGCCCTCGCCACCACACACCATGACTCGCTGGCCTGGCTCGATCAGCAAAGCAGCAGCGTTCGCAGAGGTCAGCACATCGCCGACGGCCGGAATGCCAATGGCCTCGAGTGACTGCTCCTGGGTCTCGACGCGTGCTGCGGAATTGTTGGTGACAAACAGCACTCGGTGTCCGGCAGCGCGCAGTGCAGCTACGGCCTCGACCGAGCCGGGAATCGGTTGATGAGCCAACCACACGACACCGTCGAGGTCGCACAGCACCACACACGGCGTATCGGACACGCGCGCGCCAGGCTCGACAACGAATTCATCCATACGTGGCCATGTTGGCACGCCAGCTGCAAACCTGTAGGGGTGCCACGATTCGAACCGTTCGCCGCGCTGCGCTACTCCACCAACGAACCGCTCGACGAGGTAGTCGCGCCACCATACGACGTGCTCTCGCCAGCCGACATCGACTCCTTGCTGGCTCGTCACGCCCACAACATCGTCGCCGTGGATGTACCGCTGGATCGTGACGGTTCCGATCGGTACACCCTCGCCGCCAGCCGCATGGCGACGTGGCTGGACCAAGGCGTACTCGTTCGTGACGACACGCCATCATTGACGCTGTACCGCATGCACTTCACCGACGAGACCGGGCGGGTCAGGCGGACCGTCGGGGTGATCGGGGCACTGGAGGTCGTCGACGACCGGGCAGAAGGGGTGTTGCCTCACGAACGGACCACCCCGAAGGCCAAGACCGACCGGCTCGATCTCACCAGAGCGACGCACTGCAATCTGTCGCCCGTTTGGGGTCTGTCGTTGACAGCCGGCGTGAGCGATCTGCTGCACGAGCCGGGCGAGTCCACGGGCCGATGCACCGACGAGCACGGTGTGGAACATCTGGTTGAACGTGTCGTCGATCCAGCCCGAATCGATGCGATCGGTCGTGCCGTCGGAGCGAAGCCTGTGTTGATCGCAGATGGCCATCATCGGTACGCCATCAGCCGCTCGTATCGCGACGAGGTACGCCAGGCGACCGGACGTACCGACACCGACGCCGAATTGACCATGGCGTACGTCGCCGAGCTGGTCGACGAGCAGCTGAGCATCGACCCGATCCATCGGGTATACCGCGGGGTCAGTGCCAACACGCTGACTGACTGCCTGGCGTCGTACTGCCGACTCGACGAAGCCGGCACCGTGACCCAACGCTTCGCTGCCGAAGCCATCGACCGTGGAGCAATGTGCCTGGTACGCCCGGACGGCAGCGGGGTGTGGCTGACACCTCGCGTCGATGCCTTCGCCGGCGTTCGGGCACTCGATGGCGCGTACCTCGAGCACGCGCTCGCCGACCTACGGCGCGCCGATGGGAGCGCGATCGATGTGAGCTACCAGCACGGCGTGCAGAACGTGATCGATCTACTGCGTGTCGCCGATGCCGATGCCGCGGTGCTGATTCGCCCAACGAGCATCGACGAGATTCGCCGCACCGCAATCGACCGGCTGCTCATGCCGCCGAAGTCGACCTTCTTCACCCCCAAACTGCGAACGGGTTTGGTAATTCGGCCGATGGACCTCTGACTACGCGACAGTAACCGAGCTGTCGAGGTAGACGTCTTGAATTGCGTGGAGCAGTGCAACCCCCTCGGCCATCGGCCGCTGAAACGACTTGCGGCCCGAGATCAGTCCCTGTCCACCCGCCCGTTTGTTGATGACGGCGGTCCGTACGGCCGCGGCCAGGTCACCGTCACCCTTGCTCTCGCCGCCGCTATTGATCAGACCGATGCGGCCCATGTAGCAGTTGACGACCTGCCAACGGGCGAGGTCGATCGGATGATCTGTCGTCAGTTTGTCGTAGACCAACTGATTGGTCTTGCCGTACGAACTCGTGTTGAGACCGCTGAGTGCGTTGTAGCCGCCGTTGTTCTCCGGCAGCTTCTGCTTGATGATGTCGGCCTCGATGGTGACGCCGAGATGATTGGCCTGCCCTGTGAGGTCGGCTGACACTTCGTAGTTGACGCCATCGACCTTGAACGCGTTGTTGCGCGTGTAGCACCACAACACCGTGAACATGCCGAGGTCGTGCGCTTCTTTGAAGGCCGCCGACACTTCCTGGAGCTGGCGAGTGCTGTTGTCGGATCCGAAGTAGATCGTTGCACCGATCCCGGATGCGCCGAGGTCGAACGCCTGCCTCGCGGAACCGAACATGACCTGGTCGGCCTTGTTGGGGTATGTCAGCAGTTCGTTGTGATTGACCTTGACGATGAACGGAATGCGATGTGCGTACTTGCGACTGATAGCGCCGAGTACTCCGAATGTGGTCGCGACTGCGTTGCATCTGCCCTCGATGGCCAGCTCGACGATGTTCGCCGGATCGAAATACAGTGGATTCGGAGCAAATGACGATGCGGCCGAATGCTCGATGCCTTGATCAACCGGCAGGATCGACAGGTAGCCGGTGTTCGCCAATCGACCATGGCCGTAGAGCTGACCAAGGCTGCGCAGCACGGCCGGCGACCGGTCTGACATGGCAAGCGATCGATCTAGAAAATCCGGGCCGGCGAGCACCAGTTGCTCGCGTGTTACGCCGGCACACACATGGTTCAACAGCATCTCGGCATCGGCGCCGAGCAGAGTGGACAGGTCCACGACACTCCTCGAGATTGATTTGCGACTCCTATCGAGCCGGCACCTCCACGTGGCGTGGTGGCTCTGTGATCGTACCTGGCCGGGTTACGAAGCACCGAGAGCGTTGACGGCGTGTTCGAGCAGGCGTTGTGCCTGTCGCCGCTTGGTGACCTCACACACCTCGAGGGCGACCACCTCGGTACGGCTCTGTGTACCCGATGGCCCGCGATAAAAGCGCCGCTTCACCATGCCGCGCACCACCACATCGACCCCGGCGCCCCAATCGGGGATGGTCGGCGGATCGAACCAGGCGACAGGCACGTTGGCAGTGCCGGCATCAGTCGAGGTTGTCACCTCCAACGACAGCAAGCGGCTACCGGATGCCAACTCCCGAAGCACCGGATCGCTCGACAGACGACCCTGTAGGAAGACAACGTTCATGATGGACGACCTCCGACACGCCGATCTCGGCGTCATGGATGAGTTGTTCGGGGGAAGCCGTACTCCGGACACTACCAAGGGGGTGTGGGACAGTTGCCTGAGCGCCCTATCGCCCGAGGCCACGCAACCGATCGACCACGTCGGCGAACTGGGGATCGACCTCGGCAATCATGCCGAACAAGCGGCGCGCCTTGATGATGTCGCCCGATCGATCGTGCAGATCACCGAGCACATACCACTGCCGTAGATGGTGATCGCGAACCTTCTTCGGCACGTCGGCGCCGCGTTCCATCAACCTCAAGGCACCTTTCAGATTTCCCTGATCGGCCAAAGCGCCAGCCGCGACGATGCGACCCTCAGCCATCAGTGCGGGGTCCGGCGATCCCTCGCGCAACTCGAGCCACAACTGCTCGACCTGGTCGTAGCGCTTCAACGCGCGGTAGCAATCGGCGAGCACCGCGTGGTGATTGAGTGTGCGGTCGAGTTGGCGCGCCACCTCCAATTCGGCGGCGGCTTTGCGCCACTGGCCGGTGCGATACAACGCCAAGCCGGCGATCTCATGACCGAAGGCCATCTCGGGAAGATCACGCAGGACGGGTTGCACCATCCGACGGGCGTCGTCGAAGCGACCTCGATCGAGGGCGTCAGCCGCTGTGGTCAACCGCTCCCGATATTTTGCGGCCCGCGCCGCGGGAGCGGAGCGCTCCAGGTCGTCCGCCACGTGCGGGGCGAGGTCCGACGACTTGCGCCGGCCCGTCGGCTTCGAGTTGTCGTCGGCGACCGTGTCGTCGGCGACACGGGGTTGCTGGGCGCGTGCGGTGGCCTTGCGAGCGGCGGACCGCAACGGACCGTCGTCGACCCACTGCTCCCGCTCCCACGGCGGGGGTGCGGCCTGTTGGCGTGGCTCGCGCAGACCACGGGTGGCTTTGACTTCGTCCGATCGGAGCTGAGCAGCGGTTCTCGGTGGCGCTACGCGTCGCGGTGGCACCCGGTCGCGACCGCCTGATCGACCGCCAGACGGCCCATCAGGCCTGGGTCGGGCAGAGTCGTACCGCCGTGGACGCTCACCGTCTTCGACACGCGCCGCTCGAGGATCGCGTTTGGTTGGTCCGCTTCGACGGCCGTCATTTCCGTAGCGGCGCGGTTCGTCCCGGCCGCTCGAGCTGCCGTCGCGTCGCGGCGGACGGCCATCTGGCGCGCCACCACGACCCTGTGGGCGTTCAGTCGAGTCTCCATCGCGCCGCGGACGGCCGGGTGTTGCCGGCCGAGGACCCGAGCGTCGCGCCGCTGCCCCTGTTCCCCGACCGTCGCTGTTGCCTGGTCGTGCCGGCCGTCCGGGTCGACGGGGACGTCCGGAATCAGATGGGCGTCGGTCGTACGGCATAGGTATTCGAGCCTAGGTCCAATCTCGCCGGCTCGGCGCGGGTGCATCGCAAGGGCTGGGTGTATGCGTTGGCGCAAAACGCGAACGAACGCCCCCGAAGGGGCGTTCGTCTTTGAGAAATCCGGCGGCGTCCTACTCTCCCAGGGGGTCTACCCCCAAGTACCATCGGCGCTGGCAGTCTTAACTTCCGTGTTCGGGATGGGAACGGGTG
>JAYTZE010000231.1:0-7324 GCA_043742385.1 Ilumatobacteraceae bacterium | reverse complement strand
TCTTTGCGTTGGTCTTCTCGTGGTCGGATGCCGTTCGAGCGACGACGGATCAGGAGAGGCGTCACCGACGCCGGTTTCAGATGCGCCGGTGACGCAATCCTCAGTATCTGCCACGACCACTCAGATTCAGCCGTCAGCCTCGGAAGACACGGTCACCGCGCCGGTTCCTTCGTCGAACATGGCGGTCAACGATGTCCTCGTGTCGGGAGAGGAGTTCGAGGTCACCTTCACGGGAAGACTTCGTGAATCGCGTGGCGGCTATTTCTGGCTGAACGCGCCCGACGGAGCAGCTATCGCGCTGTTGCGCAGCGACGGGAACCCAGAGATACCGATGGGCTACACCGCAGATGTAACCCACGCCACGATGCTCGCCGACGGGCTATCCGGCGAGCGCTCGACACTGCTGGTGCCTCCCGACCTTGCTCCCGGGAGCTATGTCCTATGCACCGCGAACTCCGGTTCAGAAGAATGCGTGGAGGTTCGAGTCAACACAGCCTGAACCAGTGTGCGCGCCAGATCTGCCTGGTCGGTAGCCGTTGGGTTCCGCTTCAGGCACGCGGACGACCGAGCCATACTGGCAGCCTGTACCGGATCCTTTCTGTTGGCAGCGACTTCCACGAGATCTGTGACGAGTGCAGGTTCCACGGCGGCACGCTCGACCTGTCCGCCGCCGTCGCGCGAATTCGCACTCTCCCCGACCGATGGTCGGAGGTGATGTCACAGGATGAGGAGCAGCTTCGAGCGCGCCCCGAACCCGACACGTGGTGCGCCGTCGAGTACGCGCAGCACGTCATCAATGCCATCGCCGGGATCGAATGGGGTGCCCGTGTCTTCGCAGCGGGCCGCTCGCCTGACTGGGACGAGCTGTCGGAGGATTCACTCCCCGGTGTCTTCGAGCACGACACACACGATTGCAGCCGATTCGACATCGCCGACACCCTCGAGTCGCTCGGTGCCGTAGCCAGGTCGATGGCGACCTTCGCCGAGTCACTCACACCCGAAGAGCAGGTCGTGATCGCTGTCTACTCCAAAGATCAGGTGATCAACACGACCGCCGTCATCCGACACGCACTGCACGACGCCGAGCACCATCTGCTCGACGTCCGCCGCGGCATCGCCCGCCAGCAGCTCCGCCGCTGACGAACAGGCCCCCTTAGAGCGGTGTGGGTACCCAACAGTCCCGACAGACGTTCGCAGAGAGCCACGAGGCTCAGCGGCTGTACACCGACACGTGCCGTTCGCTCGTGGAGTTGAACGGCTCGCGATTCCAGCCGCTCCAGCGCTCCGCCAGGCGCAGCCCGGCAATGCGTGCCATGAGGTCGAGCTCGCTTGGCCAGGCATACCGGCAGACGATCGGGAACAGCTTCACTCCACTGCGCGAGAGTGAGATGTGGCTTTCTTCGAGCATCTGTGACACCGGGTCGTGCCGCCCAACGTCGAGGTAGACCTCGTCGATGCCGATCGATTCCGCGTCGACGTACTGGTCGTTGCGCAGGCGATACAGAAAGGTGGGAACGAAGGCCTCGATGAGGAACGAGCCGTCGTCGGTCAGGTGAGCGGCCACGTTCTGGAAACACCGCACCTGGTCGTCCTGTGTCAGCAGGTTGAACATCGTGTTGAAGACCACGTAGATCAACTGATAGCTGTCGGGCACGGCCACATCGGCGAAGTCGCCGATCGTGACCGCGATCTGCTCACCTCCGGGCTTGGCAAGAAGCATGGCAGCCATGGCCGGCGAGATCTCGATGCCGTCCACGCGAATCCCTGTGGCCGCGAGCGGCAGAGCGATACGGCCGGTGCCGATGGCGAGCTCGAGCGCGTTGCCGCCCCGTGCAAGCTGCTCCAGGAGCGCAACCGTCTCCTCCTCGTCCCCGCGCAACTCGTCGTCGTAGCTGGCGGCGACCTCGTCACCAAAACTCATCGCCGGTTCGTAGCCCTTCACAGGCCGACATTTCAGTGCGTCGAGCTTGCGCTGCACAACCGAGTTTCGACATCGCATGCACGACCGCAGATTCCGAAGGCAGCCGCTTGTGCGCGATCGCACGACCATCGGGAAGTAGGCGTTCAAGCCGAGCGGGCGGCGAGGACTGCGTGACGCTGCTCCTCCGACAGTGGCTTGACCGCCTCGCGCAAGGTGACGCCGGATGCTCGCGCCGCTCGCGTGAGAATCCAGTCGTAGACCATCGTCGGTCGCTTCAGCGCTGTGTCGCGAAGCACCCAACCGATCGCTTTGCGGATGAAGAACTCCTTCTCGTCGAGCATCGCCTCGGCGTACCTGCAGAACCGCTCGAAGTCGCCATCGCCCCGCCGCAACGGTCGGAGCAGAGCGAGTAGAGCCGAACGCCGGATCCAGAAGTCGTCGTCGGCTGCCCAGCGATCGAGCACCATTGCCGCGTTGGGATCGCGCTCGACAAGCGGGCCGACGACGGAGGCGGCGAGCCCGTCGACGAGCGCCCACGTCCGCGACTCCCGCAGCATTCGCTCCAGTAGGGGCATGTCCGTTGCCAGCAGCCGATCCGAGTACAGACCGAGCAATTCGACGCCCGCCATGCGACGTTCATGGACAGGCGTGTCCCACAAGGACAGCACCAGCTGCAGAAGGTCGTCGTGGCCGAGATCCGGCTGACGTCGCGGCACACTCTTGGCGACAGCACGGATCGCGGGCACGGATGTGCCGTAGTGCTCGAGCCGGCTCTTCAGGTATTCCTTCTCGCGCTCTGCCCGCTCCGGCGCGGCTCCGGCGCGTAGCTCCGCGTCGATCTCGGCCGCGAGCGAGTGGTGATCCACCGGGCGCATGTTCCCATACCGACGTGCGGCTCATCTCGACGTGCTGCGCGCTAGCTTCGCTTCGTTCAATCGAGCTCGGCAAGTAGTTGAGTCCATGTGACGAGGTCGGCGTTGACGACGTCGTGAATCGTGGGAGCGGTTGGGTCGTCGATGCCTTGGATGACGACCAGCGTCCCGTTTTGGTAGCCGACCTCGATTGGGACTGGCCGATCGATGACTCCCGCGTACTGAAACACCGCGTCGCCTTCGAGCGTCGATATCCAGTAAATGTAGGAGGTCTCGGCGACCTGACACTGGTAGCTGGCGCTGCGTCCCTGCACTCCGGTGTTCATGTGCTCGACGAGGAGTTCTAACCGTGCGGAAGTAGTTGGATCGGGTAGGTACTCGAACCCGGGGATCGCCGCGCTTGCGTCGCTCGGTGTCAGGGAGGCGACGATGTCGACTAACGCCTCGCGGTCGAGGCCGCGTGCTCGCATGTATCCCTGGCTACCGTCGGGCAGGCTCCACACGGCTTGGCCATTGCCGTTCTCGTAGGCAGCGATGGCGACGTTCCACCCGTTGATGTCGATGGTCTGGCGGCTTTCGACACCCAACTGGTCGGGGTAGCGCTGCAGTAGCGCGAATGGAGCGGTCGGGCCGCCCGCTGGGTCTCCGATGACTTGGATGGTGAACGGTCCGAAAGACGGCCAGGCGAACAGGTGAAGATCGAAGGTCGACAGGGACCCGTCGCCGGCAGCGAGGGGTGCACAGAGCGTGGGGTCGACGCTCGGTCGGACAATCCCGGCCTGCGCTGCCGTGGTCGATGTCGGTTCGGCACTGGTTGTCGGTTCGGCGTCGGTTGTCGGTGTGCGCTCTTGCGTGGTCGGGGTCGGTGCGGGTGCGAAGGTGGAACAGGATGTGTTGTCGCCGCACGACTCGCGTGCCGACTCGTCGCTGCTATCGCAGCCGACGAGTCCAACGACGACGGCCACTGCGGACACCAACGACCAGCGGGGGAGACGCACCAGAGCATCGTGCGCCGTCGTGATCGGCGCCGCAACCCGTGAGGCCCTCTCTGCACGTGAGCCAGCCTGACCGTCACCTTCCGGACGCCCGGGCCCAACGGCCGTCGGCCTTGGCGCCGTCGACCTCGGCGAGACCAGGTGGACGCATGCGACCTGCCGCGATCAGGGATTCGACCTTGGCGATGTTCACCGCCGACCAGTTGCTCCGTGGGCGGCGGAGCGTGTAGCGCTGCAGGAAGTACGTCTCGTCGAGCGTCTTGCGGTGACCCGAAATCCAGCCCCAACACAGCCCCACGTCAACCGCCTCATCGTTGCTCACCGAGGGGACGCCGGTGTTCTTCTTGGCGATCTTGAGCCACACGCCCTCGTGCTGCCGATGGTTGGCGGCGAGCCATGCGTCCCAGGCGGCAGCGTCCTTGCAGCTCATGGGGTCCGTCATGTCAGTGGCAAGCATTGCACCTCGCGCCGACGCCTTCTGTCGATCAGTGCGGCAGATATCGGCTTGACTGATGCGATGGCGATCCTCCCGATCCGCACCGAGCGCCTCGTGATGCGCGTCATGCGGTCCGGGGATGCTGCGGCATTCGCCGCATACCGAGATGATCCCGACCTCGCCCGTTTCCAGGATTGGCCACTGCCCTTCACGTTGGCGGACGCCGAGCGGCTCCTCGCAAGTCAGGGGCATCTCGACGACCTCGATCCCGACGGCTTGACGCAGGTGGCGATCGAGTACGAGGGCAAGGTGGTCGGCGATCTCGCCGTTGGTCTCGAGACTTCGGCACGAGAAGCCGCGCTCCGCTACACGATCTCACCGCCGGCGCAGCATCGCGGACTCGCCACAGAGGCAGTGGGCGCGATGATCGACGCCGTGTTCGAACGGACCGAGATCCGGCGGATCATGGCGGCGGCCGACGACGCCAACCCTGCATCGATGCGAGTGATCGAGCCGCTCGGGTTCCGTTTCGAGGGAACCGCGCGGCTGTCAGAGCCGATGCGCGGCGAGTGGGTGGATGGCGTGCGGTTCGCGATTCTGCGCGACCACCGCCAGGCATGGGTGTCGAGGGTGCGAACGCCTCCACAGCGGGTGGAGCTGGTCGAGCTCGTCCACGAGACTGCACGCCCGTACGCCGAGCTGGAGACACACCGATTCCAGGAGGAGTTCGTCTCACCGATGCCCGTGACGTTCCGTCACGCGCTGCTCCCAGAGGAGGTCGACGGCGCTCGGGTCGTGCCGTGGTTCCGGGGCATCGCCGCGGACGGGATTCCCGTCGGGTTCGTGATGATTGCGATCGCGACGGACACGTTTCCCGATCCCTACTTGTGGCGATTCCTCATCGACCGCTGGCACCAGCGCCGGTGCATCGGGCAGCGGGCGATGTCGATGCTGATCGAGCACCTGCGCGATCAGGGGCACGAACGGCTGATGACGAGCTGGGGCCTTGGCCCCGGCAGCCCGGAGCCGTTCTACCGCGGGCTCGGCTTCAAGCCGACGGGCGGCATGATCGACGACGAGATCGAGGCTGTCCTCGCCATCTGAGCAGGCGCGCTATCACCGCCCAGCGCAACGCCGATCGCGTGAGAGACTGACCGGCGTGCCGGAGCGACCGCCCCGAATTGGGTTGGTTCTCGGCGCGGGCGGGGTCACCGGCGGAGCCTTCCATGCAGGCGTGCTCAGCGCACTCCACAGCTCGTTCGGTTGGGATCCGCGGCGGGCGACGATCATGGTCGGCACGTCGGCCGGATCCATCGCAGCGACGTCGCTGCGCGCCGGACTGTCGGCGACGGACAGTCTCGCCCGTGCGGAGGACCTCCCGCTGTCGCCAGAAGGCACGCGCCTGATGCGCAACGTCGGCCCTCCACGGAGACTGCCACCGTTGCGACCGGCCGCACGCGGTCGAGGGCCGGGGGAGATCGCGGCGGTGCTCACCCGGGCCGCAACGAGGCCGTTCTCCGCGCCACCCTGGGCGTTGCTGTCGAGCTTGATCCCCGATGGGCAGATCAGCACGGCGATGATCTCCGACACCATTGCCGGCTTGTTCCCCGACGACTGGCCCGACGCGCCGCTGTGGCTCTGCGCGGTGCGTCAGAGCGACGGGAAGCGATTCGCGTTCGGAAAGCACGCGCAGCGGCCTCCTCTTCCCGACGCAGTCGCCGCGTCGTGCGCGATCCCCGGCTTCTTCAGTCCGGTGACGATCGGCGACGAGGCATTTGTCGATGGCGGAGTCCATTCACCAACGAACGCCGACGTGCTCGTGGGCGAAGATCTCGACCTCGTGATCATCAGCTCGCCGATGTCGATGACTGGACGGCGTATGTACAACTCGGCCGGGTCGGTCGTGCGGCGCTGGTCCGGCGCACTGCTCGATGCAGAAGCGATGCGCTTGCGCCGCCGTGGCGTGCACGTCGTGGCGTTTCAGCCAACAGCGAACGACATCGAGGTGATGGGCCTCAACGCGATGAACCACAATCGCCGTGGCCCGGTTGCCCGACAGATCCATGAGTCGACCGTGCGACGCCTCGCCCGCGCCGACACCCGGGCCCGCCTCTCGGCGCTCGGCGTGACACCGTGACGCCCCAACCGCTCGATCGAACATCGGGTACGAGCGAGTCGCGGCACGTGTCGATCCGGGTCATACCGCGGGCGCGACGCGATGAAGTTGGCGGCGAGCGCGCCGGACGTTTGCTCGTACGAACGACCGCCGCGCCGGTCGACGACCAGGCCAACGTAGCCGTTCGCAAGCTGATTGCCGAACATTTCGGCGTCCCAGCACGATGCGTCGAAATCGTGTCGGGCCACCACTCGCGCGACAAGGTCATCGCCATCGATCCGTAGGTGGTGAGGCATCAAGCTCGTCGAAGCGTACAGGTGTTCGACTACTATGGTATCGTGCCCGCTGGCGCCACGATACTGCACGCCGACCTCGATGCGTTCTACGCGTCGGTCGAGCAGTTGCTCGACCCCTCGTTGCGCGGGCAACCCATCGCCGTGGGGGGAGGTGTCGTACTGGCCGCCTCGTACGAGGCGCGGCGGTTCGGAGTGAAGGGCGGCATGTCGGGTTGGAGGGCACAGCGCCTGTGCCCCGATCTCACGTTCGTGCACGGGCACTTCTCGGAGTATCAGCGCCTCGGCGATCAGGTCATGGCAATACTCGGCGATTTCACGCCCCTCGTGCAGCGAATTTCTATCGACGAGGCATTCCTCGACGTCTCCGGTTCGGTACGTCTGTTCGGGCCGGCCGACGTCATCGGCGACAAGATTCGCAGGCGAGTGCGTACCGAAATCGGGCTGCCGATCTCGGTGGGCGCGGCACGTACGAAGCACCTCGCCAAGATCGCCTCGCAGGTGGCCAAGCCCGATGGTCTGGTGGTGGTGCATCCAGCCGATGAGCGCGCCTTCCTCGACCCACTTCCGGTTGGGTTGGTGTGGGGCATCGGGCCGGTCACGCAGCAGCGACTCGCCGAACGCGGTATTCGAAGCATCGGGCAACTCGCTGCGTCGCCGGATGGTTCCCTGCAGTCGCTCCTCGGACGCG
>JAYTZE010000230.1:0-3764 GCA_043742385.1 Ilumatobacteraceae bacterium | reverse complement strand
GTCTGCGCGGCCGCTTCGGAAACTACGTGCCGCCCGTGCTCGAGGCGCTGGGTCTGGCCGAGGTCGAGCACGGTTCGCGTAACAATCGTATGTGCTCCCCCTCGACGTAGCCCTCGACCTGCGACTACGGTTTCAGCCTTCAGGACGTGAGGGGCGCACATCCATGGGGCAGTACGACATCATCATTCGCGGTGGCACCGTGGTCGACGGCACGGGGGCCGCTTCCGTGCAGGCCGACGTGGGCATCGTCGGCGACCGCATCGCGGCCGTGCAGGCCGACCTCGAGGGCACTGCCACCCGCGTCATCGACGCCACAGGCAGGCTGGTCACTCCCGGCTTCGTCGACATCCACACGCACCTCGATGCGCAACTGGCGTGGGACCCCATCGGTTCCAGCAGCTGCTATCACGGCATCACCAGTGTGGTCATGGGCAACTGCGGCGTCACCTTCGCACCGTGCAAGCCGGAGGACCGCGAGTACCTCGCGGAGCTGATGGAGAGCGTCGAGGACATCCCCCGTGACGCGATCCTCAGCGGGCTGCCGTGGGACTGGGTGACCTACGGCGAGTACCTGGCCAGCGTCGACCGCATGCCCAAGGGCCTGAATGTTGGCGGCATGGTGGGTCACTGTGCGTTGCGCCAGTACGCCATGGGCGATCGTGCGCTCGATCAAGATCCGCCCACGTCCGACGATCTGGCAGTCATGGCCGACCTGCTCGACGAGGCGATGAAGGCCGGCGCCCTGGGGTTCAGCACCAGCCGCACGTACCTGCACAAGGTGCCCGACGGCCGGCCGGTGCCTGGCACGTACGCACTTCCCGACGAGCTGTACGTGTTTGCCGATGTGCTGGGCCGTCATGGCGCCGGCATCTTCGAAAGTGCCAGCCGTATCGGCGAGGGCGAGCGCGACGATCCCGATGTGCCCAAGACCCGCGCCGAGGTGGCGTGGATGGGCGAGGTCAGCCGGCGCAGTGGCCGTCCAGTCAGTTTCGGTCTGCTGCAGCACGACAGCCGACCGAATCTCTACGCCCAGGTGATCGAACTTGCCAAGCACGAGAACCGGCGCGGAGCCAATGTGCGGCCACAGACCACAGCCCGCAGCGTCGGCGTGTTGTTCAGTCTCGATACCCGCAGCCCGTTCGATCGGGCCAGCTGCTGGCGCGACCTGAAGGAGATGCGCAACGGCCATAAGCTGGTCGCTCTACGCGATCCGGTGACGCGAACGCGACTGATCGAGGCGGCCGACGCAACGCCACCTGGACTCGACCTCGCGCAGTTGTTCGTGGTCAACCAACTCGACGGCTCGCCGCACCAAGGTGCTCGCTACGACCTCCATCCGTCGACATCTCTAGCCGCCATCGCCGACCAGCGTGGCATCAGCGCCGCTGCTGCTTACATCGAGTTACAGCTCGAGAGCGATGGCACCCTGGTCTGCAGCTTCCCGTTTCTCAACCAGCAGATGTCGGCGGTCGAGCACATGCTCGACGACAAGCTGGTCACGCTTGGGTTAGCAGACGCCGGCGCCCACGTCGGTCAGATTCTCGACGCGAGCCAACCGACGTTCCTGCTGTCGTACTGGATCCGCGAACGGCAGCGATGGAGCCTGGAGGAGGGCATCCGCCGCCTCACCAGCGACACCGCTGATCTCTTCGGATTGGCCGGTCGCGGCCGGTTGGCAGCGGGTAGCTTCGCCGACGTGAACGTGATCGATTTCGAGTCGCTCGAGCTGCCGGCGCCGTCGTACGTGTATGACTTCCCGCATGGTGCGGGCCGATACGTGCAGGGCGCGACCGGGTATGACTACACATTGGTCAACGGCCAGGTGTTCATGGATCACGGCGAGCACACCGGCGCGTTTGCCGGTTCGATGCTGAAGAATTCGGCGCCGGGGTGACCCACACCGACACGATTGTCTGTCCTCGATGCGCCGCCGCCGTCGACGAACGGTTCTACGGTCCATGCCAATCGTGTCGCACCGAACTGCGCGCCAAGTACCTCGGTGAAGGTCGTGTGGTCGAGGTCGCCGAGTACGAACCGAAGATGAATGTCACGCCCAATGCCGTGGCGCTGAAGGACGACTGAGCCGCGGACCAACTACGACGGATTGGGCAACCCGGCGCCAGGTCGGAAGACCGGGTCATTGTCGGGCGCCTCGTTCTTGGCCTTCCGGGCTGCCGCCCGCTCTGCCATTTGCGCCATGGTCGTGGCCATTGCTGCCGCGGCTCCCTCGTGCGCCAAGATCTTGCTCATGACCGCGGCCGAGGCACCACCGATCAATTCGGCCTTGTTTGCTTCGACGTAGTCGGCCGACGCCTGCATCGGGCGCACCGAGCCGTTGAGGGCCGGAATCACGTAGCGAGCGACGAGATCCCACGAGCGTCGGGCGTTCTCGCGGTTGGCCCAATCGTGGCCGAAGCCGAGGACGACACCGAAGCCACCGGTCACCTTCTGCAGGTTGTTGATCGCCTTGATGAGATCGTCTGGCGTGCCGATCACCGCGGCACCACCCCCTTCAGCACCGGTCTCGGCGACCTGATCGAGCAGGTCCCATGGGTCCTCGACGTGGGTCGCACCCGGGCGACCGAGCACCCGCACGTTGTATTCGTTGTGCCAGCGATGCAGGCCGTGCACTGCCTCGCGCCTCGCTTGTTCCTTGGTCTCGGCGATGTGCCAACTCATCAGCACTCGCCAGTCGCCGCGGTCGACCGTTGTGCCATGAGTGGCGGCAGACTCCTCGGCGAATCCCCATTGCGTTGGCAGCGCCTGCAGACCCTCGGCGCTCGTTGAGGCGATCGACAGCACCCCGATGCCGTACTTGCCCGCTAGCTGCATGCCGCTGGGGCTGAGGCTCGACGCAGTGGCCATTGGCATGCGCTCCTGAGTCGGCAGGATCTGCAGGGCCGCCTCGTGGAGTGTGAACCAGTCACTGTTGTAGCTGAAGCGCTCTTCCCCGTTGAGCAGGCGGATGATCACGCCCATTGCCTCGTCTTGCCGGTCGCGCAACAGCATCGGACTGATGCCCATCGTGCGGGCATCGCTGGGCAACGCCCCCGGCCCGCTGCCGAACATCGCCCGACCCTTGGTCATGTGGTCGAGTTGCACCATTCGCTGGGCGACGTTGAACGGGTGGTGGTACGGAAGCGACACCACACCCGTTCCGAGCCTGATGGTGTGTGTGACCTGCCCGGCCGCGGCCAGGAACATCTCCGGCGAGGCGATCGTCTCCCATCCGGTCGAGTGATGCTCGCCGCACCAGAACTCGTCGAACCCGATGTGGTCGAGGTGAGTTGCGAGCTCGAGATCGCTCTGGAACTGCAGCGTCGGGTTCTCTCCGAGCGGGTGGTGGGGTGCAAGAAAGGTGCCGAACCGAAGGCGAGGTGACCGCATCACTCCAGCCTAGAGATCGTTGCTGCGCTGCCTCGGCCCAGGCCTGCATTGGCCGAATCGGCGCTGCGAATCGATGGCACCCGGCGCTATCCTGATGGCTCCCATTCGGGGACGTAGCTCAGTTGGCAGAGCGCTACCTTTGCAAGGTAGATGTCAGGGGTTCGATTCCCCTCGTCTCCACCAGAGAATCACCTGGTCAGAGCGCTGCGATCGGTGAAACGCTCGGCAGGTCGAGTGTCCAAGTGCACACCAAGTGCACAGAACACCGCGACATTCTGTGTGCAACTTCGGTTCATGCTTGACAGTGTGACTCCGGTAGGTGGGTGACAGTTTCGGGACGCGACTCCGGTAGCTGGGTGACAGTGACTCCGGTAGCT
>JAYTZE010000229.1:0-1803 GCA_043742385.1 Ilumatobacteraceae bacterium | reverse complement strand
GAGCGACGATGACCAACAAGGTCGCAGCCAGCACGAAGCGGACGAGGTTGGTGGTGGCCGGCCCGAAGCTCTCGCTGGCCAGCTTGTACGCCGGCAGGCTTCCGCCGAAGAACACAACGATGGTCAGCAGCGTTGCTCGTACGGCAAGCGATGCTGGTTGCGATGGGCTGCCGACAACCGGGGTCGTCGATTCGCTGATCGCCACGTGCCTACCCTACGCGCCGCGCGGCAGGCGCCTCCGATCTGAACCACAATTGTGCCAGTGTGTTCGTCGGCGGCGAGGACTCGGGGTGGCGCGAAGCGAGCGAGCAGACCGAGCAGACCCCGAGGGATCTGGGCTGTACGGTTGAACTACACGTCGTCGCGGGCGAGGGGCATATCATCGCCTCACTCACCGGCGCAGATCTCTTCGATGCGATCGAACGGGTCCACGCCTGACTGACCGGGAGCATCAGCGTGATCAAGTCGTGGTTGTTCGAATTCTTCCATCAGCCGCTGGACCCGCAGCTGCGCAGCGACCCTCGAGCGGTCAACGATCACTTTCGCTGGTACATCGACCTGTGGACGCGCGCTGACGCCCGGAACTTCGAGGGCATCTTCTTCAGCGAGCACCACTTCGGTGCGGCATACAGCCCGTCGCCGAACCTGTTGCTGTCGCACGTGGCCGCACGTACCACGCGCCTGCGTCTCGGCGTGCTCGGATCCGTGACTCCTTACGCGACACCGTGGCGCGTTGTCGAAGAGATCGCCATGCTCGATCACCTGACCAACGGTCGGTTGGAGATCGGCGTGGTCAGCGGCATACCACCCGAGCTGGCGGTTGTCGGGATCACTCCAGACGTGGCGGCCGGTCGTCATGCGGAGATCATCGACGTCCTCGACGCAGCGTTGAAGGATCCTGTGATCTCACATCATGGGGTGCACTGGAACTTCGACGATCTCGAAATCCTGCCACGATGCCTGCAACAACCCTCACCAACGGTCTGGACCGCAGTGCGCACAGCCGCATCGGCGGAGCGAGCCGGACGGCGTGGTTGGAAGGCATGCGGCGGGTTCTTGTCGGCAAAGGAGATCGGCGTCGTGTTCGACGCCTACCGGCAGGCCGCTGCCGAGGCGGGGCATGTTCAGGGTCCCGAGCAGATCGCCGTGCGCCGCATGATCACGTTCGTGGATACGCCGTCGCAGCAGCGCGACGCAGTCAATCGGGCCAAACGAGCTCTGCTCGATGTACTGACGGCCAGTGCCGGGCCGCTGCCGCCGTGGGCCGCGCTCCTCGACCGGCCCGACGAGACGATCGCAGCCCTCAGTGACGAGGAGTTTGTCAGCGGAACTCCGCAACAGGTCGCCGAGCAGTTGATCGAGCAATGCCAGGTGATCGGAGCCGGTCACTTGCTGGTCGCATTCAGCGAGCGGGACCGCGATCGACTCGAGCACAGCCACGAGCTGTTCAGTACCGAGGTAGCCCCCCTGCTACAACAAGCGCATGTCGTCTGATGCCACAGCTCAACGGCAAGTTGCCCTCATCACCGGCACCGGTGTCGGCATGGGCCGGGCCGCAGCGCTGCGATTCGCAGCAGAGGGAGCGACGGTCGTCGGCTGCGATCTCAACCCCGAGACCTCGGCCGAGACGGTGCGCCAGGTTCGCGACGCTGGCGGGACGATGACTGCAAGCGCCCCGGTCGACCTGTCGTCGTACGAGGCAACCGAACGCTGGGTCAACGAAGCTGCCGCGACCTACGGCGGCATCGACGTGTTGTACAACAACGCCTCGGTTCCGGTGGTCGGTCCGTGGGACGACCTCAC
>JAYTZE010000228.1:0-3768 GCA_043742385.1 Ilumatobacteraceae bacterium | reverse complement strand
CGCCCACGCCGTAATCGCGGCACGCCGGCAGTACTTCGAGCTCGATCGTGCGCACCAGCAGGTTGTAGTGACTCTGCTCGCTGACCAGGCCGAGCGAGCCGCGTGCTTTCGCCCGCTCGTTGGCTTGGGTGATGTGCCAGCCGGCGAAGTTGCTGCTGCCGACGTAGACGATCTTGCCCTGTTGCACCAGCGTGTCCATCGCCTGCCAGATCTCGTCCCAGGGCGCCGTTCGGTCGACGTGATGCATCTGATACAGGTCGATGTGGTCGGTCTGCATGCGACGCAAGCTCTCGTCGCATGCAGCACGAATGTGGCGCGCCGAGAGCCGGCCGTCGTTCGGCCACTCAGACATGGCCCCGAACAGTTTGGTGGCCAGCACGACCTTCTCGCGGCGGCCGCCGCCCAGCGCGAACCAACGCCCGAGGATCTCCTCGGTGGTGCCGGCTCCGTTGGCGCCGCCGTAACGGTTGGCCGTGTCGAAGAAGTTGATGCCCAGCTCGAGTGCCCGATCCATGATGGCCTGCGAGTCAGGCTCTGACGTTTCCGGGCCGAAGTTCATCGTGCCCAAACACAGCTCGCTGACCTGTAGTGCCGTACGGCCCAATCGTCTGTAACGCATTTCCACATCCTCGCGGCGCGAAGGGTGCGTGTCGGGTCAGGGCGGTGCGCCTGACGTCGTCGTAGCTCCTGTCGTCGTCGCTGGTGTCGTCGTCACTGATGTCGACGTTCCTGGTGTCGTCGTCGCTGGTGTCGTCGACCCCGGGACGGTCGTCGTTGTGGCCTGCGTCGGAGTCGTCGTAGCCACAGTGCCAGTTGGCTTGGTCGTTGCCGTTGTTGCCTTCACGGTCGTCGTCGTCACACCGACCGGCCTCGGCGGCGGCGTGTCGCTGCCGTTGACGCTCGCACCTGCATCGTTGCTGAACGAGGTGCCCAGACACTCGCCCTCCGGCACGGGCGCTTGGCCCATCACGCCCGCCACGGTTGATGACAGCACCTTTCGCCCGTCGTTGGTCAGATGATGGCCATCGCCGCGCAGGATCGTCGCCGCGTCGGAGGCCGCAATCGAACCCCAGTCGAGCACATGCACGTTGGAGAACTGTGCACCCACGAGGGTGATGGCGTCGTTGACCTCGCGACGGCTGTCGGCGAACTCGGTCACCGTCAGCAGCACGACCGGGCTCGGTGCCAACCGCTGCACGATCTTCTCCAACTGCCGGCGATACGACGCTTGATCACCGAGGTAGTTGGTGCCCAAGAACACGTAGGCGGCATCCCATTTCGCCGACAGGCGTTTGTCGAGTACCTGGTTGCCGAAATCGACGAACCGGCTTGGCTCGGCATCCACTTCGACCCGCCAGCCAAGAGGAACGAGAGCGTCGCACAGCTCACCGCCATACCGCTTCGCCGCGGAGGCAGTGATCGAGTCGCCGATCATCAGCAGCCGGTTGCCGGTGACCAGCGTGCCGATCTGCTGTTCAGGTATCAGCGTGGTGGTCGGTCCCTGCGACGACACCGTCGCCGTGTCAGTGGTGATGACCTCGGACTCCGGGTTGCTACTCGGCAGGATCCCGACGCCATCCACGGTCGGATCGCGCGACTCGTCGGGGGCAGACGCCGCCGCCGAGCAGGCCACCAGCAGAATGCACAGCGCACTCAGGGTGACCTCGCGCCGCGCTCTCATCCCTCCATTGGACCGAGCGCCGCCGAGTTTCGCAAGTCAGGTTGTCAAAACGCCTGAAAAGGACTTAGCCCCGAGCTCGCAACGAATCGCGAATCTCGGTCAGGAGCTCGACTTCGCTCGGTCCAGCAGGTGCCGTCTCGGCAGGCTTGCGCATCTTGTTGTAGGCCTTGAGGATCAGGAAGAGCACGAGCCCGACGATGATCAACGAGATCACCTGGGTCAGCACCACGCCGACGGAAATGATCGCCTGGTCGGGCTCACCTTTGCGAACGGTGATGGTCAGGAAGTTGTCGAGGTTCGGCTTGCCGACGATGGCGCCGATCAATGGGTTCACGATGCCGTTCATGAACGCGTCGATCACGGCTTTGATGGCAAGAGCCAAGATGAAGGCCACCGCCACCTCGACAAGGTTCCCGGTGGCAATAAAGTCCTTGAACTCCTTGAGAAAATTCTTCATTGGTGTACCCCTTCTGAATGCTTGTGTCCCCCGCCGGCGCAATTGAAGCAGGTCTGCTGAGTGTGACCCAGCAATCGGGCGGAGGCACTACCCTGCCACCGATGGGCGATGCCACACAGGCTCCCGCGGAGACGCCGAAAGCAGACTCCACGACAAGGCTGGGCGACCACGACGGCGATCATCGACTCGACGATCTGCTGTTGGACAGGATCGACGCGTTCCGCGTGCTGCGAGCCGACTCTCCGCAGGAGCAGGGCGCGATTCTCGAGCAAATCGCAGGGCGGGGCAAGCCCGAACAGGACATCGTCAAGGAACTGTCCAAAGTGCGACCGCTGTGGCGCCCTGACCGGTTCGAAGAGGCGCATCGCATGGCGATGCGATCGCTGGAAGTCCTCGACCGCAACGGGGTACGCCCGCCAAAAATGCGGCGCCTCGGACCGCTGACGCCCGTCGCTTCCTACCTGGTGCAACAAATGACCCGATGGATCGTCAAGGGATACCAGAACCGCCTGGTCACCAGGCTGCGCAAGCTCTACGAGCGACGCGAGGCCAACTCGCAGTGGGGCAGCAGCGAACACGTCATGCTGCGCCGGGCGCGGATCAACGCAGTGCAGGTGGAGCAGGGATTCAAGGGCGACCAACTGGGCCTGCCGACATTCGTGCTGGGAGGAGCGATCCTGTCGACGGGCGTCTCCGCGATTCGGGCATTCTTCGCGTGGGCGATCAGCGGCGTTGTCGGTGTGCTGGTGTTCACGCTCGTACTGGCGGTGGTCTTTGCCAGCCTGGCCTGGGCCGCGCTCTACGCCGCTGGTGTCGCCCGCCGTCGCATCCGGCTGTCGACCGAGCAACCGATCAAAGCCCTGTTCGAGACGGTCGGGGCATGCGGTAATCCACCGAAAGACGACTCGTACGCCTTCGCGGTCTATGCGATCGTGCTACTTGTGCTGGCGTGGATCCTGATACCAGCAGCCGCATGGATCGTGATCTCGAAGACCTAGATTCGGCCCTAGGCATCCGCGGCACTGGTCGCGGCGCGGGCCAGATTGCACGCATTGGGATCCTCGGCCTCTGTGGCCGCAACCTCGTCGACCGGCGACAACTGCTCGCCATCGCGCCACGCGTCGAGATACTTCCACGGCCAAACTTCGCCGCGGCGCACCGCCCATTCGATGCCATCACAGGGCCAGGAGATACCGAAGTGGGTATGGCAGACCGACTTTTGGGCGTTGCCGGTCTGGCCCATGACACCCAGCGACGCCCCACCGTTGATCAGGTCGCCAGGCTGCACGTCGATGGATTCAAGATGGGCGAAGTAGTAGCGCACGCCGTCGTCGCCGAGCATCGACACGTACTTCCCCCCGAGCGTGGCCGGGTCGTTGGTTTTCGCCACCCACGGATCAACGATCCGCGTCTGTTCGATCGTGCCGCCGATCGGTGCGACGACGTTTGCACCACATCCGAAAACGTCAGTGGCCGGGTAGTCGTGGTGACGGCGTCCGTAGCTGACCTTCGTTCCCTGAAACGGAAACACGTAGCGCAACGGCCGAGGCATTGTCGTAGTGGTCGCCGCCGTCGTTGCCGGAACGTTCGACGACGGCGCAACGATCTCCGTTGACGTCACGGCCGGCAC
>JAYTZE010000227.1:0-1811 GCA_043742385.1 Ilumatobacteraceae bacterium | reverse complement strand
AGTACGACGGCCGCTGGCTCTATATCAACGATCGCGCGCACGGACGGATCGGCATGGTCGATCTCGCCGACTTCCGCGCCAAGCAGATCCTGAATGTGCCAAATATCCAGACCTCGCACGGCGGCATCTTCGCGACGCCAAACACCACATACGTGCACATCTCCTCGAAAGTGCCGACGATCAAAGCGTCGAAGTCCGGCGCGGGCAAGTCCGTGTCACTCGATGATCACCTCAATCGATACGCGGACATCTATCGCGGCTATTCCACGTTCGTCGCGGTCGATCAGCAGACCGGCCGGATGGATCTGGCCAAGAGCTTCCAGATCGAGCTGCCTCCGTACACCCAGGACCTTGCTGATGCCGGAAAGGGCGTCAGCGACGGCTACGCGTTCATCAACTCGTACAACGTGGAGATGGCCACCGGCGGCATCCAGCAGGGCAAGCCGCCGCTCGAAGTCGGCGCGTCCCAGCTCGATTTCGACTACCTGCACATCATCAACTGGCAGAAGGCCGAGCAGGTCGTCGCCGCAGGCAAATACACCGAACTGAATGGCATTCGCGTCATCTCACTGGAGACGGCGATTGAAGAAGGGCTGCTGTACTTGGCGCCAGAGCCGCGCAGCCCGCACGGCGTCGACATCGCGCCCAAGGGCGACTACATCACTGTGTCGGGCAAGCTCGATCCGCACGCGACCGTCTATGGGTTCGACCTGATCAAGAAGGCGATCGAGGCGAAGAATTTCGAGGGCAAGGACCGATACGGCATCCCGATCCTGAAATTCGACGCGGTCGTCGCCGGCAAGGTCGAGCTCGGCGCCGGACCGCTGCATACCCAGTACGACAACAAGGGCTACGCCTACACGAGCCTCTATCTCGAGAGCGCCGTGGCGAAGTGGTCTCTCGGACCGCCATACCACCCGGCCGACCAGGCGTTCAAGCTGGTGGACAAGGTGTCGGTCCACTACAACATCGGCCATCTCGCGACCACCCAGGGCGACACGATGGACCCGCAAGGCAAGTATCTGATCGCGATGAACAAGTGGTCGATCGATCGTCATACCAACGTCGGGCCGCTGCACCCGCAGAACTTCCAGCTGATCGATATCTCGGGCGAAAAGATGGACCTGATCGCCGACATGCCGATCGGGTTCGGCGAACCGCACTACGCCCAGATGGTGAAAGCGGACACGCTCAAGGGACTCGAGGTCTACCCCCCTGGAACGTCACCTGAAACGATGACGAGGAGTCCGTTCGCCATCAGCAGCGAGAAGGAGGCTCGCATCGAGCGCCGCCACGACATCGTCGAGGTGTGGATGAACGTCGTCCGCAGCCACTTCACGCCCGACATCGTGACCGCGAAGGTTGGCGACCGGGTGATCATCCACCTCACCAACACCGAGCAGACGGCGGATGCCACGCACGGCTTCGCCGTCCCGACGAGGAACGTGATGGTGAGCCTTGATCCCGGGGAAACGACGACGGTGGAGTTTGTCGCCGACAAGCCGGGAACGTACAGCTTCTACTGCACCGAGTTCTGTTCGGCGCTGCACCTCGAGATGCAGGGCTGGCTGATCGTCGAGAAGTAAGAAGACCGGGGACCCTCACATGTCACCGACCACCACGCTGGTGATCGTCGCGTTCGCGCTGCTGTCACTCTCGTGCAGCGCGAACGTGACCGGCCCCCCGGAGATCGTCGTCGATCGGACGGCGTGCAGCCACTGCGGCATGTTCATCAGCGAGCCGGTCTACGCCGCCGCGTATCAGGCACACGGCCAGACCGCGCGGGTCTTCGACGACATCGGCTGCATGCT
>JAYTZE010000226.1:0-1813 GCA_043742385.1 Ilumatobacteraceae bacterium | reverse complement strand
TTGATTGATCGGCGGTCCACGGGGCGCGGCGTGGCCGGGCAGATCCGGCGAGAACCCCGGCTGCGATCAGAACCGACACCACCGATACCACGGTGGTGATCAACGTGCCCCCACCCGGTTGGGTGCTGGCGATCGCGCCGCCTACGGCCATCAGCGAAATCAACCTCAGCGCCACCCGGCGGCCGTCCATCACAGGTTGGGTGATCGCTTCGACGGATGAGGCATCGCCGATAGCTGTGCGGGTCGGTCGTGATAACCGCTGTCGGGCGGGGCCGATCATGCAGTACTCGACGAGTGGGTTGATGGCTTGGGGGAGGGCGTCGGCAAACTCGACCCCGAATCGCCACCGGCCCTCTGAGACGTTGCGGACGTTGCGGACGATGATTGGCAACGTCACGTTCTCGCAACCGCGCGAGGTGGCGATCGTCGCGTCGAGGGTCAGTTGCTGCTTGGCAGTCAGCTCCTGGTTTGTTTCGAAACCTGCACCGAGCACGGTGATGTCGAACACGGCGACGGGATTGCCGTTGACTTCGGCCGGGATCGAGGCAACGAAGCGCGCGGCGCGTCGAAGTTGGTTGCGCTTGCCGAACATTCGCAGCACGTCGAGCGCCATGGCCAGCGACCACAGCGCGACTGCAACGAGCCCGACGAGCCAGCGATACGGCATGGCCCCAAGCGCGTGCGTGAGCTGTTCGCTCAACCCGCGCAGCATCATCACCGAACTGAGGACGACCACCGACGCCACCAACGCCCCGCCATGCTGCAGCGCATGAGGAGTCATGATCGGGGCGCGGCGTTGGTCGAAAGCGAGCGGGTGTCGAAGTCCCTGCCACGATGCACCCAGGTTGCGCAGTGACCAGCGGGTGCGGTCGCCGGGGCGCAGCGTCCACCCGCTCATCAGCCCGAGGCCGAGTGCGGTGAGCGTCCATCCTGGGGCCCAGAACGCTGCGAAGACCACGAGGCTCGGTCGGAGCGGCAGGGATCCGGTGAGTAGTGACGCAACGACGACGGCGATGAAGCCGGCGCGCCGCAATCCCGACAGCGGTCGCACCGCCGAGGCCACGAGAGCCAGGCGCTGGCCGAGGCGCAGCGAGTTCAGCCTCAGGACTCCGCCGTGGCTGAACAGCATCGTGCGACAGGCCCGGGCCTGCAACACCCGCCGCTCGTACACCTCGTCCTGCGACTGGACGACCTGGCGGACAAGCACCTGTTGACCGGTCGCAGCAACAATTCTCCACCCTTGGGCCATCAAGGCCATCGACCAAAAGGCCTGGGCTTCGATGGGCTCTTCGTCACCGACCTCGACACGTTCGATTGCAGCACGACGAACGAGCGCCCCCGAGTCAGTCAGGATCGCCGCGCCGCGGGCACCGAGCGCAGGGTTCAGCGTCTCGCGTTCGAAGGTGAGCTCGTGAAGCCCGTTCGGACCGTGCTCCGCCGAGTCGTCATCGGCCATGAGCGATTGACCGATCGCAACGGCGACGCGGTCGTCGTGCATCAAGGGCAGCAGTGTGTCAACCATCTTCGGGCTGGGTATGTCGCCGGCATCGAGCAACAACAAGATAGGGCTCGTCGAGATCGCGTTGCAGCTCTTCAGGCCGTTGTGATCATCGGGATCGGTTGCCGTATAGGTGGCATCGAACTCGGCGGCCAGTGCGGCGATCTCGGGGCGAGCCTGCAGGTCGACCACCGCCAGTCGACCCGTCGCCATCGATCGGAGGGAAAGCAGCGTTGCCCGGACGTGATGCATCGGCTGGAGTGCGACTCGTATGACGACATCGATCTGGTCCGACAAGATGTCAGGGTGTACGGG
>JAYTZE010000225.1:0-3790 GCA_043742385.1 Ilumatobacteraceae bacterium | reverse complement strand
TGACGACACCGACGACGACTAAACCCAACGACGGTTAGAGCCGGCGCATGACCGTGACGACGCGGCCGAAGACCTGTACCTGATCGGCATCGAAGACGAGTGGCTGAAGGCGAGCATTGGCCGGAATCAACGTGATCGTCGAGCCCTTGCGCTGGAACGTCTTCACGGTGGCCTCTTCGCCGGGAATGCCGGCGATGACGATCTCGCCGTTGACCGCAGTCTCTTGAGCGCGTGCGACGACGAAATCGCCGTCCATGATTCCCACGTCGATCATGGAATCGCCGCGGACTCGCAGCATGAACAAATCGCCGGTACCTGTGAAGTCTTCGGGGAGTGGGAACAACTCTTCGACGTTCTCTTGCGCCAACACGTCGGTGCCGGCAGCGACATCGCCGACCAGTGGCACGTGCCGAACCGGCCGACGCTCGATCGCTGCGCCCGACGACGGGTCGAAGCGCACCTCGATGGCGCGTGGCTTGGTTGGGTCACGCTTCAAGAAACCCATGCGCTGCAATGAAGCCAGGTGGCTATGCACCGTCGAGGGGGAGGTGAGGCCAACTGCCTCGCCGATCTCACGCACGCTGGGTGGGTAGCCACGCTCGCGCATGCTGGTTTCGATCATGTCGAGGATGCCTCGTTGGCGGGCGGTGAGTTGTTCGGACATTCCCATAGCGTACGCGCGTTCGTGTCCCAGGTCAAACATTCGTTCGTGAAACAAATGTTCGATCGGAGGTTGACGTCGAACAGTCGTTCGTGGCATGCTACGAACGACTGTTCGGGCAACATGTGTTCGACTGTCCAGCAACTCTTCAGGAAAGGCAGCGCACATCCATGACCATCGCAGTCGTCATCCCGGGCCGATTCGTCGAGCATCGCACGGCGTCGCAGATGTATGCCCGCCGCCGAATGATGGTGCTGCTCACCCTGGCAACGATCGTGCTGGTGCTGTTCGTCAGTGCCGGCCATGTTGTGGCGAATCGTGGGGGCGCTCCTGCCTCCGCCTCCATGATTCGCCCTGCAAACCCTGTTGTCGTGATCGATACTCCAGCTGCGGCCAACGTGTACGTCGTTCAGCCGGGCGACACGTTGTGGTCGATCGGCGAACGATTCCACGGTCACACCGTGCTCGCCGACTACGTCGATGCCTTGGTCGCAGCCAATGGCGGCACGGTCCTGCAGGTCGCGCAGGCGCTGACGCTTCCGTAGCCGATCCACTAGCCTCGGGCGGCAATGCGCTGCCCGAAATGCCATACCGACGACACCAAGGTGATCGATTCGCGCGAGGCAGAAGAGGGCACGTCGATTCGCCGTCGACGGCTGTGTGCCAGCTGTCAACATCGCTTCACTACCTACGAGCGCCTCGAGGAGGTGGCACTGGTGGTCGTCAAGAGCCACGGTTCGCGTGAACCGTTCGAGCGCTCGAAGATCGTCGCCGGTGTCGCCGCCGCGTCGAAGGGTCGCCCGGTGACCGCCGAGCAGATCGATCAACTGAGCATCGATCTCGAGGATCATTCACGGCTGCAGGGCAACGAGATCACTACCGCCGAGCTCGGCCTCGAGGTGCTCGAGCGGCTGCGATCACTCGATGTCGTCGCCTACCTGCGATATGCCAGCGTGTACAAGAACTTCGATGCCGCCGCCGACTTCCAGCGCGAACTGGTGCTGTTGAAGAAGCTGGAAAGCAGCTAAGACGCTCACCGTGCCCGCAGGTAGCGGGTAAACAAGAAGCCGTCGTCTTCGAGCACGTGGGCGAGGCGCATCCTGCGTGACAACTGCACCGATCCGCTGGTGACCCGCGGGCCATCGCCTCCTGCCATCTGCGGCGAAATCGTCAGGTTCAACTCGTCGATCACATCGGCCGCCGACAGGGCGCCGTTCAGCAGCGCGCCACCCTCGGCCTGCACGAAATCGGCGTCGAGCTGGGCCAGCGCACCGGCCAAGTCGACCTCCCCGGTACCGGCACGAACCGAATCGAGCGATGTCGGCGGGGCGTCGTCGGGAAGGATCAGGAAGCCGGCCCCACTGGTGAACAGCGCGCTGGTCGAGTCGACGTCGCCTCGGCGGCTGACGACGCCAACTCGTTGACCGGGTTTGCGTGGTGGACCGTATCCCTCGATACGCACCGTCGCCGCGCCCACGATCAGCACGTCGGCGAGGCTGCGCAGCGTGAGCAACACCTCCTGGTCGGACTTGCTGGAGAGGGCCCGGGAATTGCTGTCGACAACGGTCGAACCGTCGATGCTCGAGACCATGCACACTCCGAGCCAGGGTCGATCGGATGGGCGAGGACGCTGTACGTCGTAGGCGTCGCGGACGGTGATGTGATCCGTCGGGTCATCGAACAGCCGGCGCATCGTGGCGATGATAGGCGGCCCGACCTCGTCATCCTCCGCGAAGGTATGGCATGACGATGGCCTCCAGCATCGGCGTGAACCAGTTGGCAGCGAACGTCGTCAGATGGTTGATGTCGCGAAACATCAAGATGTCGCCGATGATCACCGGGCAGTCGGTGGCGGTGCACAGCCAATCCGAGGTGTCGACGAAGCGGCTGCCGTTCTGCTCGGCCACGAGGCGCTCGACCTCGAGCTTGCCGACCTCGACCGCCTTGGCTCTCGAGTTGGCGCATGCACGGACACGGTTGAGGTTCGCCGACAGGCAGGTCGCCGGGTCGTCGCGTAGGTCGGGGTTGTCGCCGAGCACGAGCAGTCGCGGCGTGAGGCCACTGAGCCGGCCGAGTGTGTCGCCGAATCCGTCGCGCCACTCCTCGTCGCTGTTGGGGTAGTGCCGCGAACCCGTGACGATGACCAGATCCGGTCGTTCATCGGCGATGAACTGCACCGCCTTGTCGCGCCAGATCGGGCAGGTTCGCGCCAAGGTCGCCGTCGGGATCGAGACCGACGCAGCCGGACAGCCTCCCTTGGCCAACACGATCAGCTCGAGCCCGTTGCGGTCGGCGACTGTGTTCAGCGGCGGGAACCACTGAGCAGCATGCGAGTCGCCGAACAGCACGACCTTGATCGACGACGCCGGATTGCCGTAGCGGCACGGATTCAGCGTGTCGTCGACGCCGATGGCCACGCAGCCGTCGCCGTACACCAACGGCCGATCGTCGAAGATCTTGCCCAGCGACGGGCGCATGTTGCTGGGCACCGCCAATGTCGTCAGACCCTGTTCGAGCACGACCCGATTGGCTGCAACAAGGCTGGGCAGATCAATGCCCGTCAGGCCCGCGGCAGTTGTCGCCGCGGCCCGCACACCGATCGGGCCCAGAGTTGTGGAGGTGCTCGTCGGTGCCGTGAGCGCAAGTACTGGTGCGGCCGCCGCAGTGCCTGCATCGAGTTGACGTGGCACGCCCAGCGAGATCGCTCCGACCAACAGCACGGTCGCACACAACGAGGCGCCCAGCGCCAGCCCGCGGCTGGGGCGCGACGCCACCAATGTGGAGTGGCGGACGGGGTCCTCGACGAGTCGCAGCGACGCCGCGGCGAGCGCCAAGGCGATACCGACCGCAACGAATCGCTGGGCCATCGACAACGGACCCCACTTGGCCTCGGCCAGTACCAGCGCCGGCCAGTGCCACAGGTAGATCGCATACGATCGGCGTCCGATCCACTGCAGCGACACGTGGCGCAACAGCGCGATCGGCGCGAACGGCGCAGCGTCGCTGCCGCCCGAGACGACGATCAGCGCGGTCCCGAGCACTGGCAGCAGCGCCGCGGATCCGGGGAACGCGACCGACTCGTCGAACGTGAGCACGGCAGTCGCCACGCCGGCCACGCCAATCCAAGCG
>JAYTZE010000224.1:0-1821 GCA_043742385.1 Ilumatobacteraceae bacterium | reverse complement strand
ATCGAAGCAGTACGAGGCCCGGGCGGCATGCCCGGGCCTCGTGCCGTTTCTGGTGATGACGGTGCATAGGATCGGGTCGGCGTGAACCACTACGACGTCGTCATCGTCGGCGCCGGCTCGGCCGGGTGTGCACTGGCGGCGCGGCTCAGCGAGAACCCCGACCGCTCGGTCTTGCTGCTGGAGGCCGGCCGCGACTTTGTCAGCTCGACAGAACCTCCGGGTGAATTGCTCGACGCCTCGGCTATGGCAGGAGCCGTCGACGGCCACGACGCCAACTGGACGCTGGAAGCCAGGTTGACGCCATCCAAGACAGTGTCGGTACCGCGTGGCAAGGTGATGGGAGGGTCGAGCACCGTGAACGGCGGGGTATTCGTGCGTGCCACGGCCGAAGACTTCGACACGTGGGCCGCGCTCGGCAACGACGAGTGGTCGTACGTCAAAGTGCTGCCGTTCTTCAAGCGTCTCGAGGATGATCTCGACTTCCCCGACGGCGAGTTCCACGGCAGTGGTGGTCCCATGCCCGTCTCGCGAGCTGCGGTCACCGATCTTCATCCGTTGAGCGAGGCGTTCGTTGCAGCATGCGCAGCACTCAACTTCCCAGTCGAAACCGACAAGAACGCTCCCGGCGCACCCGGATGTGGCCGGCTGCCGCGCAACGTCGTCGCTGGTGTTCGGATCAATGCCGCGCTGGCGTATGTGACGCCCAACCGAGAGCGGGGCAACCTGACCATCGAAAGTCAGGTCACCGTGAGGCGAGTTGTCATGAACGGCAGTCGAGCTGTTGGTGTCGAAATCGAACGGTTCGGTTCCATCGAGACGTTCAACGGCGACGAGATCGTGCTGTGCGCCGGCGCGGTGATGTCGCCGCAATTGTTGTTGCTGTCGGGCGTCGGACCGGCGCATCAGTTGCGCCGCCACGGGATCACGGTGATCGCCGACGTGCCGGGAGTCGGCGCCCGCTGCCGCGACCATCCACAGCTGTTCCTGGGGTTCGAACCGGCGCGGGCGCTGCCGCGAGCAGCGACGGCCGGCATCGTCGAGGTCGCGCTCGACACCGTTGTCGGTGAAGCCCCGGTGGCGCTGATGCCGTACCTGACATCGATGGCTGAGCTGGTGCCGGGTTCCCGCGCCTCGCCGACGGAGCTGGTGATGGGGGTACTGCTGGAGCGTGCCGACAGCGCCGTCGAGGTCACGCTGGAGTCTGCCGATCCTTGGGGTCGGCCGATGATCAACTACCACTCGCTCGAGGCGGAGGCCGATCGGATGCACCTGAGAGCGGCGGTCGAGATCGGCACAGCGATCATCGAGTCGGCAGCGATGCGCGGGCTCGGCGTGCGGCGCACCTCGCCCGCACCGCGTGCCGAACTCGAGACGTGGATCACCGACAACATCACGACCGCAGTGCATCTGTGCTCCAGTGCCCCGATGGGACCGGATACCGACCCGATGGCCGTGGTCGACCAATACTGTCGAGTGCGCGGTGTCGAGGGTCTGCGAGTTGTCGATACGTCGGTCCTGCCGACTGCACCCTCGCGTGGTCCCGCGGCAACCGCCGTGCTGATCGGAGAACGTGCTTCGGCGTTCTTCGACGGTGGATTGCCGTGATTGCCTTCACGGTCGCCGAACATCTGATTGCCGCGGTGGCTGCGGCGGCGGCGGGTGCGGTCAACGCCATCGCCGGTGGAGGCACCCTGATCTCGTTCCCGACGTTGATAATGCTCGGTGCCGGCCGGGTTGGCGCCAACGTCACCAACACCGTTGCCCTGTGCCCCGGATACTTTGGTGGTGCCGTCGCACAGCGATCGCAACTGCCCGGACAGC
>JAYTZE010000223.1:0-7414 GCA_043742385.1 Ilumatobacteraceae bacterium | reverse complement strand
ACGCGAGTCCGATTCGTTCCAGCGCGAGACGTCGTTGATCCGGTGACAGGTCGAGGGTCTGCAGATTCTCGGTGAAGCCGGTGATCGCCTGCAACGGGGTCCGCAGCTCGTGGCTCAGCGCGGTGACGAACTGCGACTTGGCGAGGTTGGCGCGTTCGGCCGTCTGCCGGGCGAGGTCCGCCTTGTGTCGGGCCTCTCGTTCGGTTGACGCTTGGTCATGCTCGACGGCAAGCGATGCGAGATGGGTGAACCGGCGCACCAGTTCTTCGTCTCGTTGGTCGGGTTCGTATGGCACATGGTGATAGACGGCAAAGGTTCCTACGACATGTGATCGGCATCGGATCGGACTTGACCAGCACGCGCGCAAGCAGTAGCCCGCAGCGAGCGTGCGGAACCGCACCCATCGAGGGTCGGTCGCAACGTCCACGGCAATCACCGGTTCGCCGAAGTGAACCGCCGTCCCGCAGGATCCAGCGAACGGCCCCGGTTCCAGCCCGTCGATCGCCGCCGAGTACGCAGCGGGAAGTGTCGGTGCCGACACGTGTCGTAGCATTCCAGCCTCATCAAGCAACAGGATCGAGCATCGGCTGGCGGGCATCAGTTCTTCGAGGGCGCGGACCACGGAATCGAGCACTGCCGACAGCGATGCTCCCGAGGCGACTTCCTCCATGACGGCGGTCTGGTGATCGAGCACGGCGGTGACTTCGCCTCCGGAGAGCACGTTCACCCTTCCCATCGGTACCCGACGGCACGAACCGTACGTAGCCAAATGGGGTGCTGCGGATCGGCCTCGATCATGAGACGCAGGCGGTAGATGTGTTCGGTGACCGTTGCCTCGTTCTGCCAGCCAGAGTCGCTTGACCAGACCGCAGCGAGCAGCTCCGATCGACGGCATGCGCGCCGAGGATGATCCACGAGATAGGCGAGGAGGTCGAACTCCTTGGCAGCAAGTTCGATCGGTGTCCCATCGACCCAGACGGTGCGCGACTCGCAGTCGATCTCGACGCCTGAGCCCGTGGGTCTGAAGGGCTGCTTGCCGCCGGAGGTGGGCTCGGCGCTGCGGCGGAGCAGCGATCGGGCTCGAGCGGCGAGCTCGCCGGGCGAGAAGGGCTTTACCAGGTAGTCGTCGGCACCGAGGTCCAGGCCGACGATGCGATCCGTATCGCTGTCTCGCCCCGTCAGCACGATGATCGGCAAACGCCACCGCCCGTTACGTGCCTCGATCGTTCGCAGGCGGTTCAGAATGTCTAGGCCTCCGAGCCCGGGCAGCGACAAGTCCAGGACCACCAGCGACAGCGGCGACGACTCGATCACGTCCATGGCAGCAAGCCCGTTCTCGACGGCGATTACCTCGAACCCGTCTGCCTCGAGCGCCCACGTCACAGCGGTTCGAACGTCGTCGTCGTCATCGACGACCAGCACCAGACGATTGGTTTGCACCTCCATCACCGTAGTAGTTGTTGAAAAGTTGAGAAGCCGTTGATCGCCCTCAGAGCGTGGTTGTTTACGGTGCGAGATGTGACGCGGAACATGTGGGCACTGAACCGCGGCGCTTGACGACCATCGTTGGCCGACTACACCACAACAAACGAGAAGGGGATGTCTCTCATGAAGCTTGCTCTGTATTTGCCGAACTTCCGCAACAAGGTCACCGTCAAGGAGCTCGAAGATCTCACCAGCCTTGCCGAGGATCTCGACTTCGACTCCGTCTGGACGCTCGACCGGATCGTCGTCCCGGAAGCGTCCGATCGCGAAGAGCTCCAGAACTCGTTTGGCATGATGGAGCAATTTCCGAAGGCCTTGCCGGTATCTGCCAGAGGCGAGTGGCTCCACGGTATGCCGCTCATCCCCTGGCTCGCCGCGAAGACCACGAAGGTGCGGATCGGAATGAGCATCATCGACACTCCATATCGCGCGCCCGGTGTGCTCGCTGGCGAGATCGCTACCGTCGACCACCTCTCGAACGGCAGGGTCAACGTAGGCATCGGGTCCGGCTGGATGCCCGAGGAGTTCGCGGCCGCGAGCGCCTCGCACATCTTCCCCAAGCGGCACAAGCACGTGCGCGAGACGATCGAGATCATGCAGGGCATCTGGACGAACGACCTCTTCGAATACCACGGCGAGTTCGCCGATTTCGATCGATGCGGGTTCGGGGCCAAGCCGGTGCAGAAGCCGCACCCGCCGATCTTCTTCAGCGGCCTCAAGGACCCGAAGCGCTCAGCGAGCCGCATCACGAAGTACGGGCTGTCGGGCTGGATCGGGATCCAGGACACGCCGGACGAGATCAAAAAATGGCGCGGCGAGATCCAGCGAGAGGTCGATGAGCTCGGGGGCTCCCGTTCGCTTGACGATTTCGAGATGTGCAGCATGATCTGGTTCGTCATCACCGACGAGGAGACCGATCAGACACCGAATGGCAAGCTCAGCAACCTGATGGCCGGGACCGCCAGGCAGATCACCGACAACCTCAAGCGCTACAAGGAGGCCGGACTCACCATGCCTCTCCTCTGGCCGCCGTTCCAGGACGTACCGGTATCGAAGACGCTCGACGACCTCAAGCGGCTGAAGGAAGAGATCATGCCGCACGTCAACGCCATGTAACTGAACAGCGGTTCCGACACTCCCTCAGCTTTGTGGTGCGCCGTAGAGTTCGGACTCGATGGCGCCTTGAACGGGTTCGATGTGTTGTTCTTCGCAGCTGGTGAGGATTGCGGCGATGGCGAGTTCCTCGCCTTGGAGTTCGTGCAGGCTGTCGAGCGTGGGACCGGTGAGTGTCGCGGGGTCCTGTCCTTGGAGGATTGCATCGAGGCGTTCGTGGAGGTCGTCTTCGACTTGGGTGGGGTTGTCGTATTGGTAGCCGTCGGCGCGCATGCAGTCGGACCATTGCTTGATCGCGGCGATCATTCGCGGGTCTTGTTCGAGGAGGACGTCGGCCGGGTTGACGTAGGCGCCGCTGATTTCGCTGGGGGAGTAGGTCTGTTCGGCTGCGGAGCGGGTGCAGCCGCCTGTTTCGGAGAAGTCTTCTGCTTCGAGGGCGTGGGCGTGGTTCCAGTCGGTCGATTCTCCCCAGAGGCCTCGCTTGAACGCAACCTGGTCCGATGCGGCTAGGCCGTCGAGGTACGCGGTGTTCTCGGGACCGGCGCCGAAGGCGACGATTGGCTGGTCGAACTGGGTGGTGATGCCGAGCCCGAACTGTTTGACGTAGTCGTCGCCGGACACTCCGGAGGCGGACTGGTCGCTGTCCATGGCTTGCTTGACCGAGACGAAGTCGAGGGCGACGTATTGGAATCCGGCTTTGGTCATACATTGAGCGATGAGGCCTTCGGTCGTTTCGATCCGGGCGGCGAGGTCGGTGAGTGACAGGCCGAACTCCTCGGGAGCGTCGCTTGCCGCGTTGCCGGTCGTGCTATTGGATGATGTTGTGTCTGAGCCGCACCCGGCGATGATCGATACTGCGGCGAGCGAGACCACGAGCAGGGTGCGACGCTGCCGGTGATCGTTTGGTGTGCGCATGTCGGGTGGCTCCCTACGTCTTTGGTGGTTCAGGTTTCGACGATCGCATGTGGTTGCTGAACCTGACCTGACTGCGCACTTGTGAAGTTCAGCTGGGAGTCAGGGTCCGGCGAGTAAACGGAGATCTGTCGTTCTCACGTCGAAGCGACGATCAGCCCGAAGGAGATGTGATGGATCGTCGCAGGACCGCTGTGGTGGCGATCGCTGTGGTCGTCGCGACATCGGTTGGCGGTTTCGTTGCGGGTTCGCGGATCACGTCGCCGGCCGAGGTGGCGTCACGTACCGCTGCGCCCGACCCCTCGTTGATCCTGGTGCCGGTCGAGGAGCGGGTCCTGTCGACCGAGGTGGTCACGCGTGGTACAGGGCGATTCGGGTCACCGCAGAAGTTGTCGGTGCCGGCGTCTGCGCTCAAGCCGAGTGCCGGGCTCGTTGCCGAGTTGCCCGTCGCTGGCGCAGAGATCATCGAGGGTGGTGTGGTCGTGACCGGGTCCGGTCGTCCGTTGTTCCTGCTGGTTGGGGCGCGGCCGATGTCGCGCGACCTGGGTCCTGGGTTGAGTGGTGATGACGTGCAGCAGTTGGAGGAGGCCCTGATGCGGTTGGGTTTCGACACGGGTCCAGTTGATGGCGTCTACGACGACATGACCGGAGCGGGTGTCGAAGGGTGGTATCTCGCCAACGGGTACTCGCCGTTCACTGCGACCAACGACCAACTCGCCGCGATTCGTGCTCGCGAAGCCGACCTGGCCGTGGCGGCGTTCGATGTGACGGCAGCGACCGATGCTGTCACGTCGGCGAAGGCTGCGCTCACGACGGCGCAGGTGGCGTCATCGACGGCGATTCGACGATCCGAGGCGAGCGTTCGCGGCGTGGACCGGGCGTCGCGGGAGGCTGACGCAGCCAATGTCCTCGCCTTGCGTGAGGTGGCTGCCAAGCAGTCGGTGCTCGATGTTCTTCGGTCGGGCCGTCCAGCCGCGCCGGCCACGCCCGCGCAGATTCGCGCCGCCCAGGCGGACCTTGTGGCAGCACGCACGAACGAGGCCGCCGTGCGCACCGCAGGGCAGCGCGCTATGGCGGACGCCCAGGCAGATGTCGATCAGGCACCGGCTCGGGTCGATGCCGCTCGCGCCGCTTCGGCGTCCGCAGACGAGGCAGCGGCCGCCGATGTCGCAGCCAAACAGGCCGCGTTCGACGCACTTGCGGCTGACCCGTCGGCGACCGCGGCACAGTTGACGGCAGCGCAATCCGATCTCACGACCGCGCAGGTGACCGCCGACAACGTTCATACAGCCGGGCTCCAGGCCATCGCCGACGCACAGGCATTCCTGATCAACGCGCCGAAGGTTCTCGAGCAAGTCCGTACACAATCTGCAGCGGACAACGATCTCGCGCTGGCCGCCATCGCAGCAAAGGAACTGGCCCTCGAAGATCTGACGAACCCGCGGCCGCCGACATCGGGCGAGATCGCCGCCGCAGAGAACGATCTGGCGATCGCGGTCGCCAACACCGAAACCGTCCGCCTCGCAGGCGAGCGTTCCGTCGACGATGCCACGACTGCGGCAGCTGACGCAACCGCCGAGGTCCCCGTCGCCGGAGCAGCCGTCGTGGCAGCCGAAGAGAGTCTCGCCAACGCGAGATCGGGCCTGACGTCTCGTGCCGACATCGAGACGCTGGCGGCACGAGAGGCGGACCTGGCACATCGGCGTGCGGGTGTTCAGGTTCCTGCCGATGAGGTGGTGTTCGTCGCCTCTGGCCCGGTCCGTGTCGCGAATCTGCTCGTGGTCATCGGCGATCCGGTCGCGGGCGCGGTGATCACAGTGACTGATTCGGTCGTCCATGTCGACGCGGGACTGGCGCTCGCCGACGCGGGACTGGTGGCGGCCGGTATGACCGTTCGGCTCGACGAACCGGATCTCGGCATCGCTACCGAGGGGATGGTTGCATTCGTGGCCCCCGCTCCGGGGACCAACGGTGTCGACGGGTTCCACGTCTATGTGGCTGTTGACGTCGCGGCGCCACCCGCGAACCTGGTCGGCGCATCGGTGAGGTTGACGATCCCGGTCGAATCGAGCGGGAAATCGGTGCTGGCGGTGCCGGTCAGCGCGTTGACGTTGGCGGCCGACGGGTCGTCGCAGGTGCAACGCAGCGTCGATGGCACCACCGATTTCGTGACCGTCATCCCCGGCCTGTCCGCCGCCGGGTACGTCGGGATAAGCGCACCAAACAACGACCTGCACCGGGGTGATCTGGTCGTGATCGGCGTCGATCAACCTGCCACCTTGCCAGCCGACACCGGCTCGCCTGCACCCGATGCGACGTCCCCAGCCGTCTCGATTCCCACTACCGAAACCACAGCCGTGTCGTTGGGCGGCTCCGGTGGCTGACGGCGACAGGCTCGCGCCCGCCGTCATCTCATTGACCGCACTAGGCAAGCAGTTCGATTCCGACCCGCCGGTCGACGCGCTCGTCGATGTGAACCTGACCGTCGAAGCGGGTGAATGGGTCGCCGTCGTCGGGCCGTCCGGTTCTGGCAAGTCGACGCTGTTGAACATCATTGGTTGCCTCGACACGCCGACTTCGGGCTCCTACCAGTTCGAAGGGATCGAGGTCGCCGAGCTCAGTGACAAGCAACGAGCCGGTCTGCGCTGCCGCGGGATCGGGTTCGTCTTCCAGTCGTTCCACTTGCTCGGACATCGCACCGTCATCGAGAACGTGATGCTCGCCGACATCTACCGAATGGCGCCCGCCCACGATCGGCGAACTCGGGCTGCGGCAGCGCTCGACACCGTCGGCCTCGGTCACCGCACCGAGTTCTTTCCCACCCGGCTGTCCGGCGGCGAACGCCAGCGGGTCGCCATCGCCCGGGCCCTCACCGGATCACCGCGGCTGCTGCTGTGCGACGAGCCGACAGGCAACCTCGACTCGACGACCACTGCGACGGTGCTCGAGTTGTTCGCCGAGTTGAATCGACAAGGCAAGACGATTGTGATGATCACCCACGAGCACGACGTGGCCGAGCGAGCAGGCCGGCGAGTGGGCATCACCGACGGCATGCTGACCGAGGCCCACCGATGAGGACGTTCAGGCGCATCCGTCAAAGCCTCGCCGCAGAGGAGACGCTCGTCGCGCCTTCGGGCATGACGATCCGCGATCTGGCCAACGAAGCCACCGCCGGGCTCTTCGCGCGACCGGGACGCACGGTCCTCACCGTATTCGGAACGGTCATCGGTCTGGCATCCCTGGTCGCCACACTCGGTCTGTCTCGAACCGCTGGCAACCAGATCGTCGGACGGTTCGACGAACTCGCTGCAACCGAGATCGTCGTCAGCCCCAAGCCGTCCGCGACCACGACGATGACCGACGCGCTGCCGTGGGATGCCCCGGCGCGTCTGGGCCGCCTCGACGGTGTCGCCGCGGTGGGCAATCTGAGCACGCTCGACGTCGGCTCTCGGCTCGTCGCCGCCTCGCCTGTGAGCGATCCTCAAAACCCGACCGCGTTCAAGCTGACCGTCAGTGCAGCCTCCCCGGGACTGTTCCGGGCTGTTCGAGCCCAGCTGCGCACTGGCAGGACCATCGACGCCGCTCAATCCGAGCGGGCCGAACGGGTCGCCGTGCTCGGCCCGAATGCCGCCGAACGGCTCGGCATCAGCCGTGTCAACCAGCTACCAGCCATCACGATCGGCGACGACGTCTACCTAGTGATTGGCATCCTCGCCAGTGTCGCCCGGCAACCCGACCTGCTCGGCGCGGTCATCATTCCGGAAGGTACCGCGCGGCGCCACTACCGACTCGCCAATCCCGGTCTCGTCGTCGTCGAGACCGACATCGGTGCAGCCTCGCTGATTGCCCGACAGACACCGATCGCGCTCCGCCCGGACAACCCACGCAGCCTCAAAGTCGTGTC
>JAYTZE010000222.1:0-7420 GCA_043742385.1 Ilumatobacteraceae bacterium | reverse complement strand
CGATGTTGCCGGCTTCGTTGTAGGTCGGCACGACCACGGTGACTCGCACGACCGCTGAGCCTACGATGTCAGCGTGGCCGACTCAGAGGTTCCGCTCTCCGCACTCCCGCCCCCCAAGGCTCGATTCGCCGCATTCGTCGCCATCCTGCTCGGGGGATTCGCGGGTGGCCTCATCGGATACACGCTCGTCAAGTTGCAATGTCATGGTACTTGTGCGACCCAACGCGGACTCGGCGCGCTCGTCGGCGCGATCATCGCCGCGCTGGGCATGAGCGTGGTTGCAGTACTGGTGCTCCGTGCGCTTGGCGAGTGGAAGGAAATCGAACGCCGCCAGCACATCGACAACGCGTCGTGACCGACCTCCCCCGCGAGTTGTGCGACCTGGCCGCGCGGCTTGCGGTTGCTGCTGGGGAACTTGTCTTCGAAGGACGCAAGAACGGCCTCACCTCGATATCGACCAAGTCCTCAGACACCGACATCGTCACCGAGTTCGATCGCGCCTCTGAGCGGCTCATCGTGGATGGCTTGAGCGCCGAGCGGCCCGACGACGCCGTGATCGGCGAGGAGGGCACTGACTCGGCGGGCGTGTCGGGGATTCGCTGGCTGATCGATCCGATCGATGGCACCACCAACTTCCAGTACGACCTGCCGGGCTACGCAGTCTCGATCGCGGCGCTGTCGGGTGATCGGCCGGTGGCCGCAGCGGTGTACATCCCAGGCAGTCGCGAACTGTTCACGGCGGTCGCCGGCGAAGGCGCGTCGCTCAATGGCTCCCCCATCCATTGCGGCACGACCTCCTCACTGCAACATGCGCTCATCGCCACCGGCTTCTCGTATCAGGTCGAGCGTCGACGCGAACAAGCCCAGCGGATCGCCCAGGTCATCCCGCAAGTGCGAGACATTCGTCGATTCGGCGCAGCCGCGTCCGACCTGTGTTACCTCGCCGCCGGGCGACTCGACGTCTACTACGAGCAATGGCTGGGGCCGTGGGATTGGGCTGCCGGTGAGCTGATCGCACGCGAGGCCGGGTGCCGAACCGGGCGATTCGACGGCGGTCCAATCGGCCACAACGAGGTGCTGGCTGCCAATCCGGTGCTGTTCGATCAGATGATCGAGTTGCTAACGGTCACCGAACCTGGGCGCGATCCTGGCATCATGTGAGCCGTGGGTACTCGCATCCTTTCCGTCGAAGACGACGAGCGCATCCGAACGGCGGTCAAACTGGCTCTTGAAGACGAGGGCTGGACGGTCGATGAGGCCGGCAGCGGCGAAGAGGCCATTGATCTCTTCCATCGTGCTCTGCCCGATGTCGTGCTGATCGACATCATGCTGCCCGGCATGGATGGGTTCGAGCTGTGCCGCACGCTGCGGCGACACAGCGACGTGCCCATCGTCATGGTGACCGCTCGCAACGACACCCACGATGTGGTAGCCGGTCTCGAGGCGGGGGCCGACGACTATCTGACGAAGCCGTTCGCACCGAAAGAACTCTCGGCACGCATTCGGGCGCTGCTGCGGCGCATTCGCCCGATCAGCCCGTCGCACGCACGACTTGTGTTCGGTGATCTCGAAATCATTCCGGACGAGGGCAAGGTCCTGCGCTCGGGGACGGAACTACACCTCACCAAGACCGAGTTCCGGCTGCTGTGCGAGCTCGCCCAGAATCCCGGTCGGGTCTTCAGCAGGGAGAGCCTGCTCGACAAGGTGTGGGGTTACGACTACTTCGGAGATGGACGACTCGTCGATGTGCATGTTCGCCGCCTGCGCACCAAGGTCGAGTCCGACGCCGCCAATCCACGCCACGTCGTGACCGTGCGTGGCCTCGGGTATCGCCTTCAGTCGTGACCATCGCGCACGACACCGTCGGCACAGAGCCGCCACGCGGTCTCGTCAAAGCAACGCTCGGCCTGTTCGTGAAGTGGCGTCCGGCTCGGTTCGGTCTACGCACCCGAATCATGTCGATGTTCGTCATCGGCGCGTTGCTGCTGTCGACGTTCCTCGCCGCGGTCGCCTACTCCTTCACTCGCAGCAGCCTCATCAACCAGCGCGAACGCACCAGCACCGAGCAGGCGTACAACAACGCTCGGGTCGCTCAACGCGAGATCAGCGCCAGCAACACGACCGCCAACACGATCATCGATCGACTGCAGCAGGTCGGTGTGAACAGGGCAGCTATCAACGTCGACGGCGCCTGGGCTTCTCCATCGGCGCGATTCACCTCCGACGTCATTCCTGCGGCGATGCAGGCAAGGGTGATCGACGAACGCATCCCGGCCAAGATGATCATCTCCTTCGACGGGGTTCCGACACTGGTCATCGGGATTCCCTTGGAACTGTCGAGTGCGGCCTACTTCGAATTCGCCGACCTGTCCGATGCCAACACGACACTGCGCAACGTCGGGCTCAGTCTCTTGTTCGGCGGGTTGATCACCACGCTCGCCGGTGCCTTGACGGGCATGATCGCCGCAAAACGAGTCATACGTCCGCTCGGCGATGCCGCCCAAGCCGCCAAGGCCATCGCCGGCGGCCGACTCGACACCCGCCTCGAGAGTACCGATGACCACGACCTCCAGCTGTTGTCGACGGCCTTCAACGACATGGCCGAAGCACTGCAGAACAGAGTGGAACGCGACGCTCGATTCGCCAGCGATGTCAGTCACGAGTTGCGATCGCCATTGATGACGTTGGCTGCCAGCGTCGAGGTGATGCAGGCCCGACGCGACGAGATGCCCGAACGAGCTCAGGCGGCACTTGACCTACTCGTGGGCGACGTCGCCCGGTTCCAAGGCCTGGTCGAAGACCTCCTCGAGATCTCGAGGTTCGATGCGGGCGCAATCCGCCTGCACCTCGAGGATCTACTCGTCGCCGAGTTCGTGCGACAGGCCGTCGCCGTCAGCAGCTTGCCGCGAACCAAACTGACTGTCAGCGATCGTGCCGAGGGGCTGATCATGCACGGCGACCGTCGCAGGTTGGCACGCGTCGTCGCCAACCTGATCGACAATGCACGAGTGCACGGCGGCGGGGCGCCGGAGATCAGCGTGACCGAAGCCGAGGGGGAAGGCGAACCGCTGGCGCACGTGTGGATCATTGTCGAAGATCACGGGCCTGGGGTCCCGCACGAAGAACGCAACCTGGTGTTCGAACGGTTCGCGCGCGGTGCCGTGGCCGGCCGGCGATCCAGCAGCGATGGAGCGGGCCTCGGACTCTCGCTGGTCGATGAACACGTGCGAATGCACGGTGGCCGGGTGTGGGTCGAAGACCGATCCGATGGCGAGCCGGGGGCACGTTTCGTGCTGGAGCTGCCGGCCGAGGAGGTCGGAGTCGGATGAGCTGTCCGACGATCAGAAGTGGTCGAGTCATTGCCCTCGTGCTGATCACCCTTGCTGCGGCATCGTGTTCGATCGACGCCGAAACCGCACCTCGCAACATTGCAGTGCGCGACCGGCGCGACTTGAGCGCCAACTTCGATCAAGCAGCCGGCGCGGCCACCGGATCGGGCCGGATCTACCTCCTTTCACCGGAGATCATTGGCCAGCCGCGCACTCTGCAGTCGGTTGCCCGAGATGTCGGCGACACTCCCGCCAACGCCATGCAGGCCCTCTTCGAGGGCCCCAATACCGACGAACTTCAGGCCCTCCTTCGTTCGGCCATTCCGCCCGGCACTCGCCTGCTCGACGTTGCCCAAGCCGGAGGAGAGCTTGTCGTCAACGTGTCCAGCGAGTTGCAACAACTCACGGGCGAGGCGTTGATCAACGGCGTCGCCCAAATCGTGATGACAGCCTCGGAAATCACCGGCGTGACGGGAGTGTCAATTGCCATCGATGGCATTCTGCAGCAGTGGCCCGCGGCCAGCGGAGAACTGCAGAGCGAGCCGTTGACTCGCTACGACTACCCCGGCTTGGTGGTGTCGTCTCAACCGGCCTTTCCATCGGTGCCGTCACCCGAACCCGTGGCCTGACAGACACCGGCGGTTACGAGAGCAGCAGCGTGCCAAGTCGACGTGCAGCAATGCTCATGCCGATGCCCGCGACTGCGAACAACACCACCACGTGACCAATGCTCGACAGCGTGAACACGCCGGCGTTGGCCGCCCTGACCAGGGCCACTCCGTGATAGAGGGGTGAAAGTTGCGCCACCCAGGCCCACGAGCCGTAGCTCGTCAACGGAAAGAACGTTGCCGAGAACAAGAACATGGGCATCGTCGCTGTCGGCACGAATTCGAAGTCACTGAAACCGCGCATGTAGGTGGTGACGGCAAAGCCCATTGAGGCAAACGCCAACCCGATCAATGCGCAGAACGGCAGGGCCAGCAAGACCCATGGTGATCCGACCAGGCCGAGGCCCCACATGACGCCCAGGAATCCCACCGCGTAGATCTGCCCGCGGATCAATGCCCACGCGATCTCACCCACGGCAACGTCACCCGCCGACATTGGAGTCGACAGCGCAGCGTCGTAGATGCGCGCCCACTTCATCTTGAAGTACACGTTCATCGTCGAGTCGTACACCGCGCCGTTCATAGCCGACGCTGCCATCAAGGCCGGAGCCACGAACTGGTCGTACGGCACGGCTCGCCCATCGACCGTCACGACGCCGATCAGATCACCCAGGCCGACACGCATCGACAGGAGGTAGAAGAGCGGCTCGAAGAACCCACTGAAGATGATCAGCCATTGCCGGCGATAGGCGACGACGTTGCGACCGACCATCCGCTGTGGGCGACGTACATCGCGCAGCATTGGTGGCAGCATCCGCAACAGCAGCGTCATTCGTACAGCCGCTTTCGCATGAAGCGGTGCGACAGCAGCGATCCGGCGACGATCCAGCCGAGCAGCACGGCCACGTGGCCGAGCCCGGCCGAACCTCCAATGTGTCCGACCGTGAAGCCACGAGCCAGTTCGACGCCGTGCCACAGCGGCAGGACCTTGACAGTGGCCTGTAGCCACCCTGGGACCTGTGTGATCGGGTAGAAGGCTCCCCCGAACAAGAAGAGCGGGATGACGAGAAACCGGTTCATAGCCGCAAATCCGGTGTCGGTCTTGCGTCGAATGGAGAACGCCATCAGCGGCATCGCGAACGCCACTCCTGTCAACGCTGCGGCCGCGATGCCCGCAATCAGACCCCAGTCGCGCGCTTCGGGAAACAACGCCAGAACGAGCGCTACGGCACTGCTGGTGGCCGCGCATCGGACGGCCATCCACAGCGCATGCCCGCCGACGATGTCGGCGGGACCGAGTGGGGTCGCTGAGATTCCGAAGTACGAACGCTGCCAGACGAACCCGCCCATGATCGGCCACAAACTCTCGTTGGCCGACAACGCCATCGCCGTGGTGACCATCAATGCCGGCGAGATGTACGCCACGTACGACACACCGCCGAGCACATCGGTGGCGCGAGATGTTCGATCGACGAGGGAACCAACACCCACGCCGAGGCCGAGCAGAAAGAGCAGCGGTTGCACGATCGACGCCAGCAGGTTGCTGACCCACAACCGCCTGAACAGGGTGGCATGCCAGAACGCCACACGGACCGAGCCTGGGGTGGCCATCGCCATCGCTAGTCCACCAGCATCCGTCCGGTGAGGTGCAAGAACACGTCTTCCAGGCTTGAGCGCCGCACCAGCGAGCTCATCGGCTGGATCCCACGACGGTGAACGTCAACCAGCGCAGCCTCGCCGTCGTCGGCGTAGACGAGTGTGCGATCCGGAAGCACCTCGATTCGTTCCCCGATACCCGACATGTCGCCGTGCAGTTCTCCGTCGCCGTTCGGTGTGAATCGAAGCTCCAGCACCTCCCTGGTCGAGTGTTGTGAGATCAGTGCTCGAGGTGAGCCGGTGGCGACGATGCGGCCTCCGTCCATCACGACCAATCGATCACAGAGCTGCTCCGCCTCGTCCATGTAGTGCGTCGTGATGATCAGGGTGACGCCATCATGCTTCAACCGGTACAGGCGGTCCCACACGACATGCCGTGCCTGCGGGTCGAGACCCGTAGTCGGCTCGTCGAGCAGGAGCAGATCCGGCTGGTTGATGAGCGAGCGACTGATCGAGAGGCGTCGCTTCATGCCGCCGCTCAACTGGTCCACGACGCTGTCGGCGCGCTCGCCGAGCTGCACGAACTCGAGCAGCTCCTTGGCACGGCGCCGACACTCGGCGCGGGGAATGTCGAAGTAGCGGCCGTAGACCACCAGGTTCTCCATCACGCTGAGCTCATTGTCAAGCGTGTCGAGCTGCGGAACGACACCGAGCCGAGCGCGGATGTGGCGGCCTTCGGTGGCGGCATCGAGGCCGAAGATCTGCAGCGAACCCGCCGTCGCCGGCGACACACATCCGATCATGCGCATGGTCGTCGACTTGCCCGCGCCGTTCGGGCCGAGGAAGCCGAACGCTTCACCGGGCTCGACATCGAAGTCGATGGAATCGACCGCCACGAAATCGCCGTACTGCTTGGCGAGGCCACGCGCCGAGACAAGGGGTTGGCTCACTTGGACCATCAGTCAGCCGAAGAACACTTCGGCGACGTCGTGGTACAGGTGGAGATCGACGTAGCGGGTCTTACCCACGGTTTCGTCGAGTGGGATCATCGTGACATCCGTGCCGCGCAGCACGGCCATCTTGCCCCACTCGTTGCTGTGAACAGCATCGATGGCGGCGATCCCGTAGCGGGTCGACAGCACCCTGTCGAACGCCGATGGTGTACCACCGCGCTGCACATGGCCGAGCAACACGACCCGAGTCTCCAAGCCCGTGCGAGCCTCGATGGCGTGGGCGATGGTGTCGGCAATGCCGCCGAGGCGCACGTGGCCGAAGCGGTCGTAGATCTTTTCGCGGGTCGGCATGGTGTCTTCGCGCGGCTCGGCACCCTCGGCGACGACAACGATCGATGCATACCTGCCGCGCTCGTGCCGGCGGTGCAGCAACTCGCAGATGTTGGCGATGTCGAACGGCTCCTCCGGGATGAGGATTGCGGTGGCGCCGCCTGCGATTCCTGCGTACGTCGCGATCCAGCCCGAATGGCGACCCATCACCTCGACGATCATCACCCTGTCGTGGCTCTCGGCCGTCGTGTGCAGGCGATCGATAGCATCAGTGGCGATCTGCACCGCCGTCGTGAACCCGAATGTCATATCGGTGCCGACGATGTCGTTGTCGATCGTCTTCGGCACGCCGACGATCGGCAGGTCGAGGTCGTGGAAGAGCTTGCAGGCGACCGTCAACGAGCCATTGCCGCCGATCACCACCAGACCGTCGATCCCCATCTCTCGGAACGTTGCGGCGACCTGGGCCGGCCCGTTCGGATCGTCGTAGGGGCTGCCGCGGCGCGTGCCCAGCAGGGTGCCACCTTTGGGCAGCATGCCACGCAGTGAACGCACATCCAGCGGCATCGTTCGGCGTTCGCGAACGCCATCCCACGCATCGAGG
>JAYTZE010000221.1:0-3805 GCA_043742385.1 Ilumatobacteraceae bacterium | reverse complement strand
CGTTCGGGCGGCCGCGCAGCTGAGAGGCGCCGAAGAACACGGCGGCGACCGCCGGGAACAAGAAGCCTGGGCCCACGGTACCCGAGTACGAGCCACCCGACTTCCATGTGTGCACGGTGCCCGCGAATCCGGCGATCACTGCGGAGGCAACGAGTGCGCCCCACGTGATCCGGTTGGTGTTGAGACCGGCCAGTCGGGCCGCCTCGCGGTTGCCACCGACGGCGAACAGGTATCGGCCCGTGGCGGTGTGCTCGAGCACATACCAGACGATCGCGGCGAGGAGCAGGAACAGGTAGAAGTACAACGGCAGATCGAATAACAGCTTGCGAGTACCGAACTGGGTGTACTCCTTCGAGAGCAGTCCATTGAGCGCGCGATTGCCCGAGAAGGCGATACACAGACCACTGAGCACTTGGCTCATGCCCAGCGTGGCGATGAACGAATTGACCCCGAGTTTGACGACGATGAACCCGCTGACGAAGCCGACGCCGGCGCAGGCGAAGATGGCGATGACCGCATTGATTCCGGGAGGAAGGTCGGTGTTCTTGGTCAGTACATCGGTGATCACCACCGAGAACGCCATCATGTTGCCGACCGACAGGTCGAACGTCTCGGCGGCTAGTGGAATCAGGAAGGCGAGCGCCAACACGCCGATGACCACCTTCTCGTTGAACACCGTGATGAACGTCGGCTTGCTGAGAAAGCTGTCCTGCGACAAGCCGAACACAATCATGAAACTGGCCCACAGGTACAACGCGCTGTACTTGTCGAGGTGCAGCATCTGAATAACGGTCTTGCGCGGCAGGCTCGTCGCGACCGGTGCGTTGGCGGGTTCGAGAGTCGTGGTCATAGTGCGGCGTCCTTCGAGTTGCTTGACGTGGTTGCCTCGAGACCAGATTGTGACTGAGCCCGTTCGATTCTTTGAACCGTGATGTCTTCTCCGGTGAGCTCGGCGGCGATCTTTCCGTCGCGCATGATGATCACACGACTGGCCGTGCGCACGATCTCGTCGGTGTCGGTGGACACCATCAGAACGCCTGCGCCATCGGCAGCGGCCTGGTCGATCAGGGAGTGGATCTCTTCCTTGGCGCCGACGTCGATCCCACGGGTCGGCTCGTCGAGCATGATGACTGTCGGTCGCAGCCGTAGACCGCGGGCGAACAGCACCTTCTGCTGGTTGCCGCCGCTCAGCGTTCCAATGTGCGCGGCGCCACCGGCGGTCTTGACTTGCAGCTTGTCGATCCACTCCTTGGCCTCACCATGTTCTTGCTTGTGCAGCAAGCGGCCGAACTTGGTGTTTCGCTTCACGTCGCTGATGGTCGTGTTGGCAACCACCGAGAAGTACTTGAACACCCCGTGAGCGGTTCGATCGGCGGCGAGGTAGCAGGCCCCGGTTCGCACGGTCTCACGGGGTGCGTAGTTGCCTGTGGCGACGCCGTTGATGACGACCGAGCCCTCGGTCGTCGGAACGTGGCCGGCGATGAGCGGCACGACGTGCTCGCGCCCTGAGCCGGTGATACCGGCGACGCCGACGATCTCACCGCTGTGCAGTTGCAGGTCGAAACGTTCGACGTTGCCGCCGGCCAGCCCACAGATCTCCAGGCGGACCTCGTCGTCGATCCGTTGAGATGAGCTGGTACCCAGTGTCACCTTGTGGCCAATCATCAACTCGATGAGCTTGCCGTGATCGAGTTCCCCAACCTCGAGGGTCGTGATGGGTCTGCCGTCGCGTAGCACCGTGACCTCGTCGGCGATTTCGAAGACCTCGTCGAGATGGTGCGAGACATAGAGGATTGCTACGCCGCGAGCCTTCAACCTGCGGATGGCTTCGAAGAGTCGCTGAACATCGGCGCCGGGCAGTGATGCCGTCGGTTCGTCGAGCACGAGGAGGTGCGCAGCGTCTTGCCAACCGCGCAATGCCCGAGCCAACGCAACAGCCGTCTTTTGCGATGGCGCCAAGCCACCTATCGGGGTGGTCACGTCGAAGTCGTCGAAGCCGAGATCGACGAGCGCCGCCTTTGCTCGTTCGGTTTCGCCTTTCCAGTCGATCCAACCGAACCGAGTGGTGAAGCCTGTACCCAGCGCCAGGTTCTCGACAGTTGTGAGTGTGTCGACGAGCCCAAGGTCCTGGTGGACGAAACGGATGCCGTGCGACTCCGCAGCCTTGCCATCGCCGAGCTGCAGCGGTGCGCCGTCGCCGTCGGATCCGTAGTACGTCGCTGTCGGCTCGCCGGTCGGCTGGTGATACCCGGCGAGGATTTTTATCAGCGTTGACTTGCCGGAACCGTTCTGGCCGACGAGCGCGTGCGTGCGACCGGCGTTGATTGTCAGGCTGACGTCGTCGAGTGCGACTTGCCCCGGAAACACTTTTGTCAGATGCTCGATCGTCAGCAGTGGCTGCACGAAACCCCCTACAGTTTTTCGACCGTCGTGCCAAACCCCCTAGGTTTTGTTGCCACGACGCTGCGCGATACTTTATAGTCAAAACAAATTGCCTGGCGAATCAATCGACTCGACCGTCCGGCGACTGTCACCTAACAAGGGGGAAACTATCCAATGAAGAAGTTCTCACGCGCAGCGGCGGTACTCATACCGCTCGCTCTCCTCGCCGCTGCGTGCGGCGACGACGAAGACACGTCGACGGCGACGACCGCCGCTGGGGCCACCGAGACCTCGGCAGCGGAAGCCACCGAGACCTCGGCGTCCGAGGCCACCGAAACAAGTGCTGCCGAAGGTGGAGACGATGCCGGAGCCGGCCTGGCCCGCGCCGAGGCGATCGTCGCTGAGAACAGCAAGCCGGCTGAGAAAATCGGTCCGACCATCGCCCTGACCGGCGTGCCGGAGAAGAAGACGGTCGCCTGGCTGGAATGCGAGCAGCCCTCGTGCGTTGCCATTACTCCAGGATTCAGAGATGCCACCGCGGCGCTTGGCTGGGACCTCCTCGTCATTCCGGGTGCCAGTTTTGCTCAGGGTCCGGCGATTCAGCAGGCCCTCGATCAGGGCGCCGATTACATCGCCCACACCGGGTCACCGTTGGCCACGGCCCAAGAGCAGATCGACGCGGCGAAGGCCAAGGGTGTGCCGTACCTCAGCTGCTACTCGACCGACGATCCCGACTTCGCCAACAACAACCTGCTCATGCAGTGTGGTGATGATCTCGCCGTCGAGTTCACCGGTGGCCTCAACGCCAACTGGATCATCGCAGATTCGGGCGGCACAGCGCATACGTTGATGGTCAACATCCCCGACTTCCCGGTGCTCGTCTCCGAGGCCACAGGTGCCAAGGCCGCATACACTGAGAACTGCCCCGGCTGCACGTTCGAGGAACTCGACACGACCGTTGATGCGCTCATCGCCGGTGGCGTCCCCGCCGAAGTTGTGGCGAGAGTGCAAGCCGATTCATCGATCAACTACATCCACTTCAGCTTCGGCGACATCCCGGCCGGTGTGAAGGAAGCTCTCGAGGCCGCTGACCTGCTCAAGCAGGTCAAGTTGACCGGTGTCGACTTCTCGACCTCGCTCGGCTTGCAGGGCATCATCGACGGCACGCACTCGGCGTGGACCGCAAACCCCAAGGTGTATGCCGCTTGGTTGATGGTCGACGCGATGGCTCGCCATGCCCTCGGCATGGAGAACCCGGAGGAGCGTGCCAACGCTGTTCTTCCGAGCTTCATCATCAGTGACGCTGCGCTTGCCCAGGAGATCTTCGATCTTGGCCCTGACGGTTGGCCAGGCCCGGCCACGATGGAGGATCAGTTCAAGACATTGTGGGGCGTCTGATTCCGTCCTGATTGTCGAAGCCTGA
>JAYTZE010000220.1:0-15930 GCA_043742385.1 Ilumatobacteraceae bacterium | reverse complement strand
ACGGTCAGCAACCCGTCCATCGCCCCGAACCAACGGATCGACTACGTCCTGCTACCCGCGGGCGCTACCACCTTGTTGTCCCACACGCCCGAAGGCGGCGAGTTGTGGGCGCGCCTCAGCGACCACCTGCCCATCCTCGTCGAATTCGCCATCGAGCCGTGCTGCTAGATGCGCTCCCAGTAGCGGCGCAGCTCCCAGTCGGTGACGGTGTGGTTGAAGGCTTCCCATTCGGCCTTGGCCATGGTGAGGATGTGGTGGTGCACTTCCTCGCCGAATGACTCCTTGGCAATGGTGCTGTTCTCCCACAAATTGATGGCGTCGACGATGTTCCACGGGATGCGCGGGATGTCTGGCGCGTCGTAGCCGTTGCCCATGAACGCCTCGCCCAGCGGCAGCTTGTTCTTGATGCCGTACAGCCCGCCGGCCAGCGTGCCCGCGAAGGCGAAGTAGCTGTTGGCGTCGCTGCCGGGAATGCGGCACTCCACGCGGGTGCCCTTGCCGTGGCCGACTTTGCGGAACCCGAGGGTGCGGTTGTCGATGCCCCAGCCCACGCCGGTCGGCGCCCATGAGCCCAACTGGAACCGCTTGTAGCTGTTCACCGTGGGCGCCCACAGCAGACTGAATTCGCGCGAAGTCGCAATCAGCCCAGCCAGGTAGTGCTGGAACAGCGGGCTCATGTGATGCGGATCGTGATGATCGCCCTCGAAGAGCGGCTTCGTACCGTCGAGGCTCCACAGGCTGGAGTGGATGTGGCACGACGAGCCGGTGTCGTTGAAGTCGTACTTGGCCATGAAGCTGACCGACCGCCCGTTCAGATGGGCGATCTCCTTCGCGGCTGTCTTGTAGACGCTGTTGCGGTCGGCCATCTCGACGGCCGTGGTGTAGTCGAGATTCATCTCGTGCTGGCCTCGACCGGCTTCACCCTTGGAGAACTCGACCGGGACACCGGCCGCCTCGAGCCCGCGGCGGATGGCGCCGAGGATGTACTCGTCCTTGGTGGTCTGCAGGATGTGGTAGTCCTCGAGCCACGGCGAGTGCGGGCGCAGGTCGCGATAGCCCTTGGCGTGGGCCTCGTCGTAGGTGTCGTGGAAGAGATAGAACTCGATCTCGCTGGCCACCATCGGCAAGAAGCCCAATGCCTCCGCAGCCTCCTCCTGTCGTCGCAGGACGGTACGGGGCGCGACCTCGACCAATTCGTCGGTGTCGACATCGAACAGGTCGCACATGATCATCGCCGTCTTGTCGACCCACGGGATCCGGCGCACGGTGCTCCAGTCGGCGCGGGCCAACATGTCGCCGTACCCCTGCTCGTAGCTGGTAAAGCGGTAGCCAGGCACCGGGTTGTTGTCCATGTCGCAGGCGATCAGGTAGTCGCAGTTCTCGGTGCCTGCATCGGCCACCGACTCGAGGAAGAACCGTCCCGTCGTGCGCTTGCCGGTGAGCCGGCCCTGCAGATCGGGGAAGACCATCAACACGGTGTCGATCTCGCCCCCACGGATGTCGCGCTCCAGTTGGTCGCGACTTACTTCGGTTCGTCCGGTCATGGCGTTGCACTGTAGTTACGATCACACGATGTCCCGAGACGGAGACCGAACCATCGCCCAGCACATCCTCGACGGCATGAAGGCGACGGGCATCCGTCAGCTGTTCTGCCTGCCGGGCGTGCAGAACGACCCGTTCTTCGACGCCGTCGTCGACGCCCGTGACTGGTTGGAGGTGATCGTCACCCGCCACGAGCAAGGTTGCGCGTACATGGCGATGGGTGCAGCGCAAGCCACCGGTCGGCCGACAGCGATGTGCGTGGTGCCAGGGCCCGGTCTGCTCAATGCATCGGCCGGGTTATCGAGCGCGTGCGGAGGTGGTGCCCGTGTGCTGGCGATCGTCGGACAGATCCACTCGCCGCTGCTCGGCAAGGGATTCCGGGTGCTGCACGAACTCGACGACCAGCCCGCCGTGTTGCACCAGGTCACCAAGCACGCCGAGATCGTTCGCGACATTGACACCGCCGCGTGGCAGATCCAGCAGGCTTTCCACGAGTTGGTCTCCGGCACCCCACGACCGGTGGCGATCGAGGTCCCCGCCGACATGTGGGCCAAGCCGGCACCGGGAGCGGTCGCGGCCGGCATTCGTACCATGCCCTCGATCGATCTCGATGCCATCAACGCCGCTGCCGCCAAGCTGCACGCCGCAGTCAATCCGCTGATCTGGGTCGGTACCGGCGCGCAGGATGCCGCGCATTCCGTGCGCCGACTTGCCGAACTGCTGCAATCGCCGGTCTCGACCCGACGCATGGGCCACGGCGTGATGGACGAAACCGACGTGTTGTTCGCGCCCATGGGACTCGCTCATCGCATGTGGGCCGATGTCGATCTCGTGCTAGGCATCGGATCGCGGATCGAGTTCCCGATGCTGCAGTGGGGCACCGAAGGACTCGATCTCATCCAGATCAACACCGACGTCGACGAACTCGACCGCCATGGAATCGGCGCCCTGGGTATCCACGGCGATGCTGCAGAGGTCGTACCGCTGCTGCTCGAACGGCTGGCCGATCTACAGCGTCCGGTCCGGCGACCCGAACTGGGCGCGCAACGCGCAGCGTTCTACAGCGACATCGCCTATCTCGAGCCGCAACTCTCGTATCTCGCGGCCATCAGTGAGGCGCTGCCTGACGACGCGATCATCGTCGAGGATTCGACTCAGATGACCTTCGTTGCTCACTTCGCGTACCAGTTCCGCCATCCACGCACGTTCCTCTCGACGGGGTTTGCAGGCACGCTCGGTTCTGGCGTTGCCGTGTGCATCGGGGCAAAGGCTGGCGCACCAGATCGGACCGTGGTCGCGATCACCGGAGATGGCGGCTTCTTGTTCACGGCCACCGAACTGGCCAGCGCCGTGCAGCATCGCATTCGAGCAATCACCATCGTGTTCAACGACAACGCCTATGGCAATGTTCGACGCATCCAGCAGGAGCGATTCGGACCAGAGCGGACCATTGCCTCGACCCTGGTCAACCCCGACATCGTGGCCTTTGCCGAGAGCTTTGGCTGCCTCGGTCTACGCGCCAACGATCCACACGAACTTGGCGACGCGTTGCGAACGGCAATGGCCCACGACGGACCAGTGGTGATCGAGGTGCCGGTCGGAGAAGTGCCGTCGCCGTGGCCGTTCATCGTCATGCCGCGGGTGCGTTGAGGGCTGCAATCAGCGGGCGGGCGCGTCGGCGTCGTCGGCGAGCGAGAGGAAGCTCTCGTCCTCCTGGCCGAAGTGGAGTTCGAGCAATGCATACAGGCCATACAGGAGGCGCTGCAGTTCCTGCACATCGGTCGATTCGGGCGCAAACGTGCCGACACGCTCGATGATCATCCCGAGCTGCGCAGTCAGCTTGGCGATCTCGGCGTGTGCTCGACTCATCGTGCCCGTCGGATCGGTCCCACCGAGCACACCGGCAATGACCGGGTACAGCAAGCGATCCTCCTCCTCCTCGTGCGGGGCAATCTCGTCGACAAGCAGGCGATACGCGACGTGTACCGCATCCATTGCCCGCACATCGTTGGCGGTGCCGAGACGAGCCGCGGCATCGCGCAACATGGCCACGTCGGGGCGAAGGGTGCTGTGCGCCAACGCGAAGCGTTGGGCCATCGCTGTACCGGAGTCGTCGAGATGTAGTTCATCTCGGCCGGCACGAAGTGCGCGAAGTGCGTTGAGGATCACCGCGACGTCGATGACCTCCTGCAGCAGGGCGCCCCACGCCGGCGGGAGTACACCGACAGCGGCTGCACCCATCGCCAGCAACGACAGGATCATTCCTGCCATGACACTCTGCACAGCAATCGACCGAGCGCGCCGGGCGATCAGATGCGCCTCACCGAGACGATCGAGACGATCGACCGTCAACACAATGTCGGCGGTCTCCGACGATGCGGTCGGGCCCCGAGCACCGATCGCGACACCCACGGTTGCCGCAGCAAGCGCCGGCGCGTCGTTGATGCCATCGCCGACCATGATCGTCAACCCGCGAGCGGTTTCCCGGCGGACGACTTCCACCTTGTCGGCTGGCGTCTGCTGCGCGGCGATGTCGTCGACACCCAGCATCGCTCCGACCGACAATGCAACCTCGGCACGGTCCCCCGTTACCATCACAACGCGACGAATACCGCGCCGACGCAGATTGCGAATTGTCCGCGCAGCATCCGAGCGGATCCGGTCGCTGAGTATCAATGCACCGGACGGCGTTCCATCGATGCTGGCGAAGACACACACAGCCCCCTCGAACGCGGCAACGGATCGGGCTCGAACGACCCATGCTTCATCGCCGATCACGCCCGCCCATGTGCCGTTGCCGACAAGCACCCGTCGTCCGGACACAACACCACCAACGCCGTTCCCCGGCTGCTCGAATGCATCGCTTGGCATGACCAGTTCGAGGCCCCGCTGATGAGCGCCACGCACGATCGCCGAGGCGAGCACGTGTGGCGAAACCTGATCGAGCGAGGCAGCCAAGCGGAGCAACTCCGACGCGCTGACGTTTTCGGCCGTCACGGTCTCGATGATCGTCGGACGCCCCTCGGTGAGGGTGCCGGTCTTGTCGAACAGCAAGACGTCTGCCGCAGCGAGTGCCTCGAGGGCCGCGCCGCCTTTGACCACCACGCCACGCTTCGCACACCGAGACAGCCCGGAGACGATCGCCACCGGTGCGGCGAGGATCAACGGGCAAGGTGTCGCGACCACGAGCACGGCGACTGCCCGCACCGCATCCCCGGAGACCAGCCAAGCGAGACCGGCCATGGCAAACGACACAACGAGAAATCCCAGCGCGGACCGATCGGCGAGGCGAACGAACGGCGACGTCGATGCAGATGCCTGCTCAACCAGACGAACGATCCCTGCGTACGTGGAGTCAGCGACGTTGGTCGTCGCGACGATGTCGAACGGCCCGCCCGCATTTACTGCCCCGCTGCTGACGGTGTCGCCGGCATAGCGTTGGACCGGCAGCGATTCGCCATTCAGTGCGCTCTCGTCGATCACGGCCGCCGCTCCCCGAACAGTCCCGTCGACAGGCACGACCTCGCCCGGCCGCACCAATAACACGTCGCCGACTGCGACCTCAGCGAGGGGGCAATCGACCAGCTGTTGCTGCACGTACCGATGGGCGACGCGCGGGCCATGCGCGAGAAGTGCTCGAAGCTCGCGTTCGGCGCGTCCCGCGGCCCACGCCTCGAGGGCTCGTCCAGTGACGAGCATCACGGTGATGATTGCACCGGCGAGGTATTCGCCGACGAGGAGTGTTCCGAGCAGCGCGGCGAGGGCAATCAGATCGACTCCGAGACGACGATGCAGGGCGGCTTTCACCACCCAGATCGAGGCAAGCGCCATCCCGATCAGCGTTGCTACGACCAGGCACCCAGAGACAAAGGACTCCACGCTCACGGATCAACTCTGACGTGTCGGCAACGCCTCTACCAGGGCCGAACGACCAATTCTGCCGCCGTCAGGCCTTCTTCTTGGCTTCCTTCGGTGGCTTCAAGACGCCCTTGGCGAGAGCCTCATCGAGATACTTTTCGGCATCTTCCGCGCTGACTCGCAGGGCGGGCGCAATCTCGCTGATCAAGTTGATCCGGGCACGGTCGTACATCGTGCGTTCGGCCGCCGACAACGACGCATCGCGGTTGCGAGCAGCCAGGTTTCTGACGACCTCGGCCACCTGGTAGACATCGCCGCTCTTCAACTTCTCCTGGTGATTCTTGAACCGTCGGCTCCAGTTGCTCGGCACCCTGGGATCGGGTTTGGAGAGCACCGATACCAGGTCTTCCAACTCGTCGGCGTTGACCGGTGGGCGCACGCCCACCTCATCGGTCTTCAATGTCGGCACCGACAAGGTCATCTCGTTGATGACGGTACGCAGGATCAAGTACTCCTGCGTGGCGCCGAACGCCTCCATCTTCTTGGTTCCCTGCACGATGCACGCGCCATGCTGGGGGTAAATGACGGTGTCGCCCTTTTTGAACTTCACACACGACCTCATGCGGCTCGAACTGCGGACTTGTTTAGGGTAGGGCCAGATCACCAGAATCCCTACCCATTGACCACCTCGTACAGCTGAAGTCGAGGCGGAACCTGCGGCGACAGTTCGAGGTCGATGTGCCGCACGGTGCCATCGGCGTGGCGCATGGTCGCTCGACCTCGCATCGGCGTTTCGGCGGTGACATCGTCGAGGCCAAGGATTCCGTGCGAAGCCATCAGTTCTCCGGCTTGACGGGCCCGCCTCTCGAACGACTCGTCGAGCGCAACGTTGTCGGCGAACAATTCGTCGGCGGCACGATCAGTCCAATCGGACAGCAATATCGCCAATCGGCGAGCGGCCTCCAGCAATGCCGCGCTGGGCTGGATCGATGGCCCGGCTACGAGACCATGATCATCGACGATTTCCACCATCCGACGAGCCATGGTCGACATCGGCACATACGTCGCATTGCCGAGCGCGATCACGCCGATACCCCGACCCGGCAACCATCGCATGTTCGACCCATATCCCGGCAGACCGCCGGAGTGGTAGACGAAGTGCTCGAAACGGGTGTCATGCCGAACAAAAAAGCCAAATCCGTAGCCGCCTCCGTCGATCCGCTCGGGCACCAAGTCGTCGCCTTCGCCAACAGCGGGCGTGTGCACCGTCGGCCAGGACTGGTGCACCTGTTGCATCTCTCGCCGCGAAGCTCTGCACAGAGGTCCACCATCGATGTCGTCGCGGGGCGGATACGCGTCAGTGAACCATGCCACCCACCGAGCGAGGTCGGAGACGCACGACCAGAGTCCTCCCATCGGCGCAATGGCCCCATCCCCCAGCGGTTCAAGGTCAGGCACGCGCTGACCATCGACGACGTCGTATGGGCGAGCCCAGTCTTCGTGATCCGGCTGCACCCATGTGGTGCGGCCCATCGCCAGCGGCCGCAGCAGGTTGTCGGTGATGAAGTCTTGGGTGCGCTGGCCGGTGACGCGCAAGACGAGCCGGCCCAACATGGCGAACCCCAGGTTGGAATACTCACCTCGGGTGTTCGGCGTCCAGGCGAACGTCGCCCCGTTGCGCAACTCGGCGTCGAGGTCTTCATCGGAAAGGTCGACGTGACGGTCAGCCCAGACGTCGTCCGTAGCCATGCCGCCGCCCATCGACAACAGGTGACGTACGGTGATCGCTGGCGAGTCGGCAGTCGGGCCTACCACCGCCTTGAACTCCGGTGCGATGTCGGCAACGACATCGTCGAGTCGCAGCAGTCCACGATCTCGAAGCATGAGAATCGCGGACGCGGTGAAGTTCTTGGTCATCGAGGCGATGCGAAACACCGTGTGCTCCGTCGGCAACGGATCCGGCTCGGCCGCGTGACCTCCACTCAACACGAGTGCTCCGTCGGCAACCACTCCCCACGCGATCGAGCATTGACACTGCTGCGACTGCACGGCGACCAGCCGCTCGAGGTCGGCCCGAGCAACGGCGAACGAGTCAGAACTCATTCCTCAATCCTTAGCCGATAGTCGGCGAGCGCTGAGCTACATTCGGACCTCACCCGCTCCAATGCGGAACCGAGCCAGCGCCAGGGTGCACCACATGGATAGCGCGTCACCTCCATCTCGTCACGATGCCAGACGACAAGCAGCGGGCGCGCCCGATGCCAGCGTGCGTCCAATGCCGCACGGGCGGGTTGCTTTCCTCTTCACAGATCTCGAAGGATCGACGAAACAGTGGGAGGCCGAGCCCGAGCTCATGCATCTCGCAGTGTCGCGGCACGACGAGCTGGTGGCAGAGGCCGTCGAGCGCTGGGACGGCATTGTGTTCTCCACCGCGGGCGACAGCTTCGCTGTGGTGTTCGCTCGTGTCGACGACGCAATCGCGGCCGCGAGCGAAGTCCAGCGGCTGCTCGCCGGCGAACCATGGCCCCGGCCGATCGACATCAGAGCAAGGATGGCCGTCCATGTCGGCGTTGCCAATCTGCGCGGAGGCGGCTACTTCGGCTCAGTGGTGAATCGATCGGCGCGAATCATGGCAACCGGACACGGCGGTCAGCTCCTGGTCTCGGATGAGGCTCGTGCCGATTGCCCCGATGCCAACGTCATCGATCTTGGTATTCACCACCTGAAAGACCTCTCAGCGCCAGAGCGCGTGTGGCAGATCGTGATACCCGGACTCCGCGCCGAGTTTCCACCGTTGCGTTCGCTGGACCGGATGCGAGCCAATCTGCCTACTCAGCTCAGTGGATTCGTCGGCCGTTCCGAAGAGATTGCTGACGTGCTCGAACTGCTCGAATCCACGCGCCTTGTCACATTGCGCGGCCTCGGCGGCATCGGCAAGACGCGGCTGTCGCTGCAGATCGCCGCCGAGGCGGTTGGGCACTCGGTCGACATCGTTCGCTTCGTCGCACTATCCCCTCTCGCCGACCACGCGTCGCTGCCGTTCCACGTCCTCAAGACCCTCGGGCTCTCACAGCCCGCCGGTCAAACGCCCGTCGAAACGATCGCGACAGCGATCGGTTCGTCATCGACACTGATCGTGTTCGACAACTGCGAACATCTCGATCGTGCAGTACCCGAGCTGACGTCCGAGTTGCTCGGCGCGTGCACAAACCTTCGGGTCCTTGCCACCAGCCGCAGCGCACTCGGTGTCGCCGGTGAGCATGTGTACGCCATCGAGGCCTTACCCACCGGCACATACGACTCACCGGCAGAGCAGATGTTCATCGCCAGGGCACAAGCAGCCAACGCGAGCGTCGACTTCAGCGGCGAGCGCGAAGCGGTGGTATCGAGGATCTGCCGGCGGCTCGACGGGATCCCCTTGGCGATCGAGCTGGCCGCAGCGCGCGTTCGATCGATGCCGCCCGAAGAGATCGAAAAGCACCTCGACGAACGATTTCGTCTGCTGCGCGGCAGCAAGGGATTCGACGAACGCCACCGCGTGCTGTACGACACGCTCGAATGGTCGTACCAGCACCTCGAACACGAACTGCAGGACCTGCTGCGCGGCCTGTCGGTCTTCGCCGGCCACTTCACCGCCGCAGATGTGCTCGATGTGATCGGAAGCGAGTCCCACGACCTGCTCACCATCTCGGATCAGCTCGACGAGCTCGTCGACCACTCGATAGTGATCGTCGACGTTTCTGCCGACATGGCCGAATACAGACTGCTCGATACTGTACGAGAGTTCGGCGACACTGCGCTCGGCGACGAACGCGAGGCGTTACATGCCGTCCACGCCCAGCACTTCGCCACGTTGTCTCGACGGCTGTTCGACCAGATGTTGAGCCCGGGCGAGGCCGCAGCCGTTCAGCACCGCAACCGCGCCCACGACGACATCCGCGCCGCCTACATGTGGAGCCGCTCGCACGGCCGAGTCGACTTGGTGGCCGACCTCGTTGCACGCGGCGCGATCGACGTGATGATGCATCGCCGGATCGAAGTGGCGGTCTGGGCAACGGAGGCTGTCGACCATCTCGACCTGTCCCCGCTGACCATCGCCGATCGGTGTTGTCTCCTCCAGACTGCGGCGTGCCTCGAGATCAACGAGGGTCGCGTCGATCGCGCTCGCGATCTCATCGACCGGGCAGAGACGCTCAGCTCCGAGCTGGCTCCGCCGGAGATCCCGGCTGAGCTGGTCGGCGGCAGCTCGATCTACTTTTTCCTTGGTCAGCTCGCCGATGCAGAAGCAAGTGCCGAACGGCTCAGTGCGCGCCTCTGCGCCATCGGACCATCGACCGCCCTGGCCATCACGATCATCAGCCGATCCAACATCCACGGCTATTCGAACCGTCCCAACAGCGCCCGGGAACTCGCCGAGACAGCGCTCACCATGCTCGCCGACGACGACGTACCGACCTGGCACATCCTGGCCGAATGGCAAGTCGCCCGCTACTCGAACCTCGACCCCGTCGAGCTGTCGGAGCGCGTTGCCGGATACCGCGATCGATTCCTACACGTGCGCAACCCATTTCTCGCGGCGACGGCATCCCGCCAACTCGTCGGTCTCGATTCCGCCCGAGCGACGGCGCAATCGCGGGCACTGGCGGATGCGGTCGACGGCATGGCCACGCTGTCACTTGCGGATCCTCGCGAGGCGCTCGGCTGGATGATGCAATCAGCCATCCTCCTGCTTCGGACAGGTCATCACCAGGCTGCTCTCGGCATCCTCGGTTGGGAACAGCGGAATCGAGCAACGCCAGTTCATCCCGATCAACTCGCCGCGATCGAACGGCTGATGCCAGCGACGCGAGACGCACTTGGAGTCGATGCAATAGCTACGGCCACCGCCGCCCTCTCCAGGAGCACGCTTCGCGAGGCGATCGACTTCACCAGCGCGGCCCTCACCGAGGCGGCGTCGCAGGCATCCGTGACGGACAACTAGCGTGACTTCGTGCCCGACACGACCGGCCCGGACCTCATCGGGGCCGAGCGAGATGTACTCCTGTACTACCTCAACAAGATGCGCGCTGCTGTGATTCGCACGTGCGCGGGGTTGACCGACCAGCAGCAACGCTCTCCCGGCGTGCCGTCAGGCACGAACCTCCTCGGCATCGTCCACCACCTCACGGGCGTCGAGAGACACTGGTTCGAACTGGTCTTCCTCGGCGACGACAGCGACATTGACATGTCGATGGACGTGAACGTCGACACGACCCATGATCACGTTGTGGCCGCCTACCGGCAAGCGTGTGCCCGCAGCGACGAGATCGTGCGAGCCTGCGCCGACCTGTCGACGATGGCGGCAATCGCCAACCCGGGCGAGGATGACATCGACTCGCTGCGCCGGATCGTGGCGCACATGATCGAGGAGACCGCGCGCCACGCGGGTCAGGCCGACATCTTGCGCGAGCAGATCGACGGCGTGACCGAACTGTAAGGCTCTCGACGACGCGACTAGAAGACGCGACTACAAGCTCAGGGTTGGATCGAACGCATCCCACAGCACCCGGCCGACGTCTTGGCGGAAGTCCATCTCGATCTGGAACGCGATCTTCACTTCCTGGTCGGCAATGCCAAGGTCCCTTGCCAACGGATGGCTAGCGACGTATTGGATGCTGAGGTCGTAGGAGGTTGGTAACTGATGAAACGAAGCCGTCGCAATGGTGGCGTGCGAGTCACACAACTGCTGAATAGCGGCATCGGTGCCGCACTCGATCGACCTGATCTGTTTCAGGTAGATCTCGGGTAGGGCCATTTCGATCGCGTCGTCAGTCAGATCCACGGCAATTCCCAGTCCTGCGGTGAGATCGATGCTGTGCTGCGCCTTCACGGTGTCGACAATGGCCCGAACGAATGCCCCGACAGTCGAGCCAGTCCGCGATCCTTCGGCGGTGCTCGTCGTGGGTGTGAGTCGCAGCAGATCCAGGTACGAAGGCTGGTTGCCCGGCGCGAAGTCGAGGCCATAGGTCTTCAACGACAGCGACGCATCGTTGTCGTCGGGAAGGTGGATAATGCCCATCGACTTCGGCCAGCCGTACATCTCCCTGCCGGTCGCCATCGACATCGGGTTGTCGACCCAGATGTACGACGTGAACATCCAGAAATTCTTCGCCTGCTTCTTCGCTCCTTTCCCGGAAACCTGCACGACGGGAACCCACACCGCGAGTTGTGCTTCGTTGACACTCCCGTACGTGTTGTACGGAGGGGTCAGCGGTACGACGTTGGCGATGTCGCCGACACTCAACATCACCATCGGTGCCAATGGACGGAATTCCGCCGCACCCAATGTCGGTCGAGTGAGCACTCGATCTACGAGTCGCTCGAGCGCGCCGATGTCGGCCATCACCATGAAGGAGTACAGGGTGGTGTTCTTGCAGTCGTACGGACCGGGGAATGTGTCGAGCCCGCCGAACTCGACGTAGGTCGGCGGCTCGGCCACGCCACGACCGTCGACCAGCGGGCCATGCTCGCCCGGCACGTATGAGGGCGACCCGCACAGGGCCCGCGATGCCATTCGGCCCGAGGCGAACGCGGCCTCGACAGACCCTCCATCGATTCCATTGCGGGTCCAGTCGCCAGCCAGCACCAGGTTGGTGTACCCGCTGTCGTCCGAACGCAGGCGATACTGCACCGTGCCTGCCTGAGTCGCCACGTACCGCTCCGTTCCCTGGGTGTTGGCGCGCCAGTACTGGGCATCGAGTCGTGCCTCCCCTTGGCCATTGCCCTCGTCGACCATCACGTCCCAGTCGAACCCTGACGAAGTCACGGCCTTCGGCCACAACGGCTTCGCCTCAGTGGAGAAGAACTCGCGCGCCTGCTGCTTGACGGCAGCGAGATCGGCATCGTGATCGCCCGCGTCGGTCAGCGGTCCACAGAAGTAGCCGATGCTTTCGACTTCACCGGCCGGGAACCCTTCGCTTGGGATGAGATGCGACATGTCGCAGTAGGTATCAAGCGGCTCGACATAGCTGGACGCGATCGAACTCACCGTCGGCGACCAGCCGAGATCCGCGGTGGTCTTCCCCGACCACACCTGTACCGCTCGCGTGCCGACGGTGGTGAGATTGTCGAGCATCGCCTGCAGCTTCGGGTTGCGTGCGCCGGCGATGTCGGCACAGACCGGCTGCAACCCTCCGACCGAGATCCCCAGCACCACCTGGTCGAAATCAACGCCACGTCGCAACACGGTCGGCGTGCGCTTCAGCGGATTGGCGGTCTGCTCCAGGTCGACATCCGATGCCCGCAGTTGGTCGCCCTCGACGATGTGGTCCCACGCCGGCTCCGACGGCCAGCAGGGCAATCCCCCGACATCGACAAGGAATGGATAGTCGGGCTTCAGGTCGACCTGGGCGATCACTTCGATCGAGTCGATCAGATCAGTGTCGTCTGCGGCGACGAGCTTGGACACCCAGTTGAACATCTTGAATTCGACGCCACGCTTCAGCAAAACCTCGTACAACGGGCCGAAGATGGTGTCGCCCATGCCGGCCATCATCTTGTAGGTGATCGAGCCCTTGTACAGGCAGCCAATGCGAACCAGCGCCTCGATCGATTGTCCGGCCGCCAGATTGGGCTTGCGCGGATTGCCACCCTCGAACCCGAAGGTGAGGTCGTAGAGCCCGCGCACGATCGGTGAGTTGTCGACTGAGAACGGCTCGGCACCATGTCGGCGCAACCAGGCGCTGAACTCCTCTCCATTCACCTTCTGAAAGCCGTCACCGAGCAGATTGTCGTCGATGACTCCGGTCACCATCGTGCCCAGCAGATCGAGCGAAGTGAAGGCAAACCGAATCTCGTTTTCCTGCAGGTGGCGCTGTACCCACAGCTTCCACAGCAGATCACGGGCAGTTCGCAGCGCCCTGGCGACGTCCTTGAACGCGCTGGCCAGCAGATGGTCGATGCCCGATTCGACACGATGCAGTTCGGTCGCCAGCAAGCGGATGACCTCGTGGTGCACCTCGCGCTCGGCGGCCTCGGCGAGGTCGTGAAACCACTTCGATACGTGCTCGCCGACGACGTGCGCCACCTCGCCGATCAGTCCCCGGCGCGAGTGTTCGGCCGTCGGCACCACGTCGTCGCGATGAATACCGGTGATCGCCTCGAGGCGACCGAGGACCGCTTCGATCGAGTCTCGAATCACCTCACCGATGTGCACCCGGTCACCATCGCCAGGCACGCGATCATTGGTCGGGAAATTGAGGACCTGCTTGTTCCAGTTACCGCCATACTGGTCGAAGAACACGAGCTCGTGGCACTGGCTGAAGGCCTTCTCCCATGTTGCCAATGGTGCGTTCGGGTCGCGCCCGAGTTCGGTATACGCCCGCTGAACCACATCGAACGCGTTGTCGTAGAAGCCGAACAGAACGTGCAGGCCGTGCTCTTCGATTCGTTGGTGGTGTGCTGCGTTGCGACCGCTCGCACACTTGCCGCCCAACCGCCATCCGGGTTGGTACACCGTGACGTGATGGCGCGCCTGCAACTCGGGCGTGGCGGTGAGCTCGAACGCTGCGGCAATGGCACCAGGGCCACCACCGAGCACTGCTATGCGAGTAGTTGCCTCCACCGATGCCCCCAACTGCAGTTGCGACTGCGATCGGCGACATTACCCCCGTTTCAGCGAGCGAGCAGACAGGCACGTTCGGCGAACTGGTCTGGCAAAGCCTCGGGCGCGATTTCACGCACCGGGTGGCCAAAATCGCACCCGAGCACGCTCATCGGGTGCGGCAATACGCCTCGGATGGCTGAAAACGCGCCCGACGAGTTCGCTGCGCCCCCGGAGAGAATCGAACTCCCAACCTACGGGGTAGAAACCCGCTGCTCTATCCATTGAGCTACGGGGGCGTGGGCGAAGCCTATTCGGCAGCGAGCAGGTGACGGCGGAGGTAATCGAGAGCAGTAATCACACTCATCTGACGCATCTGCTCACGCTGGCCGGGCAGGCGGAAGGTTCGGCTGACCACGGTGCGACCGTCGTCGACCCCAACACACAACGTGCCGACCGGCATGCCATCTTGTTCGTCGGGTCCGGCGACACCCGTCAAGGCCAGCCCGACGTCGGCATCCAGCACGCGCCTGACCCCGGTCGCCATCGCTGCCGCAGCAGCCTCGCTGACCACGGGACCCGGCGACACATCCAGCAGGTCGAACTTCACCTCGCTGGCATACGACACCACTGCGCCGCGCAACACCTCGCTTGCTCCCGGCACAGCCGTCAGGCGGCCTGCGACCAACCCCCCGGTGACCGACTCGGCCAAGCCGAGCGTCAACCCTCGGGCGCGCATGAGTGACAGCGTCGCTGACTCCATGGTCTCGTCGTCGACGGCGAAGACGTGCTCGCCGACCACCACGCGAACCTCGGCATCCCACTTGTCGAGCAGCGATTCGGCCTCGGCCGGCGTCGACGCTTTGGCGGTGAGGCGCACCTTCAGTCCCTCCCATCCACTGGCGAGGAAGGCAAGGGTCGGGTTACCCGTCTCGTCGAGCCGGGCGATCAGCGGGTCGAGGCGCTCGTTGAGTCCGCTCTCACTCTCGCCCCAGGTGCGAAGAGTACGGCTGACGATCACACCCGTATCGCCAGAACGGCGACGCAGATCAGGAAGCACAGCCCGCTCGACCATCTCCTTCATCTCGTGCGGCACGCCGGGCACGGCATACACGACCTTGTCGACACCATCGACAGTGACCGGACAGATCAATCCAGGCGCCGTGCCGCGGGTTTGCGGGATGATGGTGGCGCCGACCGGCACCAGCGCCTGGCGAAGATTGTTGGCTGCCATGTACCGACCGCGTGATGAAAACATGTTGGTGATCAACGCGGCGACGCCGTCGTCGTGGAGCAGAGCGACGCCCATCACCGCAGCGATCGCCTCGCGCGTGAGGTCATCGTGGGTGGGACCGAGCCCACCACACATGATTACCGCATCAGCGTCGGCGAGCGTGTTGCGCAGCACCGACTCGACACGGCCGAGGTTGTCGCCAACCTTGACCTGCAGCAACGAGTCGATGCCGTTGGCGGCGAGGTGCTCGCCAATCCAGGCGCTGTTGGTGTCGACGATCTGCCCGAGCAACAACTCGGTGCCGACTGCGACCACATCACATCGCATTGGCAGGTTCCCTCTGTTGATGGGCACGCCACATGTACTGGCTCCCGCTGATCAGCGCCAGCGCCACCGAGATCCACAACAGCCCGTTCCAGAGCCACTTGGCGTCGAGTGCAGTCAACGGGGCCAGAGCGAACCCGACCGAGAGTTGCTGGGTGACTGTTTTCCATTTGGCCACCTTGCTGGCCGGCACGCTGACACCCTTTGCCCCGACGAACGTGCGGTACAAGCTGATGGCCAACTCGCGCGCCGCAATGATCACGACGGGCACGATCCAGAACACATCGTTGCTGACGAGGAAGACCATTGCCCCGATGACCAAGACCTTGTCGGCCAGCGGGTCAAGGAAGGCGCCCATAGTTGTGGCCCCGTGACGGCGGGCCAGGTAGCC
>JAYTZE010000219.1:0-1830 GCA_043742385.1 Ilumatobacteraceae bacterium | reverse complement strand
GGCGCTTGTTGCGATTCCTGTGATTGTCGCAACCGGTGTGGCTCAGACGATGAAACTCGCCGGCAACCTCGACGATGTGACGAGTACGTCCTGGGGGCGCACCTTGCTGGTCAAGGTCGCAGTGGTCACGGTGCTGGTGGCGATCGGTGGAGTATCGCAGTGGGTGTTGCGCAGCGACGGCCCCTCGGCACTGAAGCGCAACGTGCTCGTCGAGGCGTTGATCGGAATTGTCGTGCTTGGTCTCGCCGCAGCGTTGGTCACGCTGCCGCCACAGCCCGTCGCGGCCTCGAAGGTCTTTACTGCCGCGCTCGTAACTGACGGTGTGCTCGCCGACGTCACGGTGACCCCCGGCCGCGTTGGGCAGAACGAGATCCATTTGGTGATCACTCCGCCCGGCGGCAACATCGCCCCGGTCGTGTCGACGACGGTGCAGGCCGAGCAGCAGGCCGCTGGCATCGACTTTGTGCCGGCGATCCTGGAGGCCATCGGCCCGAACCACTACACAGGCACGATCCAGTTGTCGACGGCCGGTGATTGGAATCTGCAGATCACGATCGAACCGACGCAGGGACAGTTGGTGGTGTTGAGTTCGGTGGTATCGATCCCTGGATAGCTTCGATCGATCGGCGCGACGACGCTGGCGCGGCTACGTCTCGGTAGCGGTGGCCTCGATGACGGCTCGCAAGTCGGTCGGCACGCCGGCTGGATTTCGGTGGAGGTTCTCGGCAACTCGCTTGCCGAGATTGTTCTGGTCGGTGATCGCTCTGACCACGATCGGACCGAGGCGCCCTCCGACAGGGATGCGTCCGGCGGCCACCGCAGCAATCAGGGCGCTCGAGACCTGTGCCGCCATGGGCTGCACCTTGGCCCAGTCGACGTTGTCGGCAAGTGATTTCATGGTGCGTGCCATTTCGCCGGTCCGTTCTGTGGTGGATGCGCGTACTTCGGCCCAGTTGACACCGCGCAGCGTGTCAGCAACCTCCTCGGCGTCGCTCTCGAGTGTCTCGTTCTCGGCGCCTGTTGCAGGCGATGCTTGCCGCGCCGGCGCGGCGTGAAACAGGTGCTTCAGTGCCTCGAGCTGTTGCCTGGGCGTCGGCCAGACCGGTTCGGCGGGCGAATCGTCGCCGGCGCGACCAGCGGCGTGCTGGGCTTTCAACGACGCCACGATCTCCTTGGCTTTGGCGCCCCACTTCGTCGTCATAACGTCATCGACGTTACCCGGAGCGAAGCCAGGTCTCGGTGAACTGCCGGGCTCCTTCGATCGTCGCTGCGGCCGAGCCGACGGCAAAGGTCGTCACCGACGATGGTTGTGTCGGGATCTCGACGACCTGCAAGCCGTCGGGCGGACGAGCGACAACGGTTCGTGCGTGAGCCTCGACTCCCCAGGTCGACGAGCGCAACACCACGGCAACCGGGTGCTGCGGCACCGGTGCGGGTGCCAATGGCGGCACGGCGATGACGACGACACTGGCCATGCCCAGGTCGACGGCGACATCGAGCGGCACGTCGGCAACAACGCCTCCGTCGATCAATGTGTGGCCATCGAGTTCGATCGGCGGGAACACACCCGGGAACGCCGAACTGGCCACGATGGCGAAGACCACGTCGCCGGACTCGAGGATGAATGGCCGCCCGGTTGCCAGATCGGTGGCGATGATCGCCAGCGGAATCGGCGCATGCTCGATCAGACGAGCGCCGAGGTGTTTTTGCAGAAAGGCGATGCCGTGCCGGTTGTCGAGAAACGATGCCCGCTTGCCGGCGAGTGCCAGTGCCAGCCGTCCGGGGTGCACCCTCAACAGGTCTCGTCGCTTCACGCCTGCCCAGATCCGC
>JAYTZE010000218.1:0-3820 GCA_043742385.1 Ilumatobacteraceae bacterium | reverse complement strand
GTCGCGATGGAAGATGGTCGGTGTGATGGTCGATTGGCGCGAGTGGGACCGGCACTATGGCGAGGCCGGATTGATCCCACCCAAGGACGAGACGCCCGTCGTCTACGAGATGATGCTCTACGACGATGAGGCCAATCGGGTCGGATACACGACCAGCTTCATGTACTCACCGATGCTGCAGCGACACATCGGCATGGCCAGAGTCCACCCCGGTCTGTCGAAGCCGGGCTCGAAGGTCAACCTCGAGATCAACGTCAACCACCGCTATCACGCCGTTGCCGCGGCAGTCGCCCGGCCGCCGTTGTTCAACCCGCCGAGAAAGACAGCCTGATACCGATGCCTGCCAAGAACTCATTCGACGCGATCGTCATCGGCGGCGGCCACAACGGTCTGGTCAACGGCGCCTACCTTGCCAAGTCCGGCTTGAAGACGTTGATCATCGAACGGCGGCACGTCGTCGGTGGTGCGGCCATCACCGAGGAATTGATCCCCGGTTTTCACTTCACCACGTTCTCATATGCGCTCAGCCTGTTACGGCCCGACATCATCCATGAGCTCGAACTCACCAAGCATGGATTCATGCCCATCCAGATGCCCAGCGCCTTTGCTCCGATGGAGAACGGCGACTACCTGTTGATGGGCACCGACCGCAACGAGAACCTCAAGGAGATCGCCCGGCATTCCAAGCACGATGCCGACGCGATGGATCAGTACGAATACGACATGGCCCAGGTGTGCCAGGCGTTGAAGCCGCTGGTCGACTCGGCGCCACCGAACCTGTTCGGCAACGACCCTGCCGACGCGTTGCAACTCGCCGATCTGGCCAAGCGGATGAAGTCGTTGCCGTCGCGTGTGCTGCAGAACTGCATCCGCCTGTTGACCGGCAGTTCCGCCGACTTCCTCGACGACTACTTCGACAGCGACATCATCAAGGGCTGGTTGTCGTCGTCGAGCATCATCGGCAGCAAGGTCGGCCCCCGCTCGCAGGGGTCGGGCCTGGTGTTGTTGTTCCACAACCTTGGTGAGCACGATGGTCACTTCGGATCGTGGGCCTTCCACAAGGGTGGCAACGGCGGTTTCACGCAGGTGTTGGCGCGCGCCGCGCAGGCGTTCGGCGCCGAGATCGTCGTCGACACCGCTGTCAGCCATGTGATCAACGACAAGGGCCGGGTCACCGGCGTGGCACTGGAGGACGGCACCGGGCTGAAGGCCAAGGTCGTCGTCAGCTCACTCGATCCGCGCCGCACGTTCACCCAATTGGTCGACCCGGCCGATCTGCCGAGCGAGCTCAACGAGAGCATTCGCCGGTTCCGCTTCCAGGGCACGTCGGCAAAGGTCAACTTCGCACTCGATGGCGTCCCTCGCTATCCGGCGTTGGGCGACCGCACCGATCAGTTCCGCGGGTTCACCAACATCGGCCCGTCGATGGACTACCTCGAGCGGGCTTACGACGACGCCAAGTATGGCTGGTACAGCAAGCGCCCGTACATCGACGCCTGCCTGCAATCGTTGGTCGACCCCGACATGGCGCCGCCCGGCAAGCACGTGATGTCGTGCTTCATTCAGTACGCGCCGTACGAGTTGAAGGGAAGCGACTGGGATACCGAGCGGCAGGCCTTCGGTGACACCGTGCAGGCCACGCTTGAATCGTTCTTCCCCGGTTTCGGCGACCTGGTACTGCATCGCGAGATCGTGACGCCACTCGACATCGAGCGGGTGGTCGGCCTCAGCGAGGGCAATATCTTTGCCGGCGAGTTCCTGGCGCCGCAGATGTACTTCTTCCGCCCCGCCCCCGGCTGGAACCAGTACCGCACTCCCATCGACGGCTACTACCAGTGCGGGTCTGGCACCCATCCTGGCGGCTGCGTTTCCGGCGGCCCCGGCAAACTGGCCGCGCAGCAGATCATCGGCGACCTGGCCCGCAAAGGCTGACCATCAATCCGCCTGGGGAGTGATGCGGCGTTGTTCGCCAGGCACGAACCTGCGTGATGTTCGGCGCGGCGAAGCGAGGGTACGGTTCGGCCAGTCGAACCGGGGGTTGCCATGACCGACATCGAGGCCGTTGAGCCGAGATCTGCCAGCGGTGCGAAGGCGGAGCCGTTCCGCTTCTTCGACAACCGTGAGAAGTATCTCTTGTTCGTTATGACGACGAGCGAGAAAGCCGAGGTTGCAGCGCGCATCGGTCGCGAGCTCGGCCACATCGTGCCGCGCCCACCTGCATTGCGAGTGTTCGATGCCGGTACCGGTAACGGCATGGTGTTGAGTCAGGTGCTGCGCGACCTGCACCGCCGGCAGCCGACCGTGCCGTTCTTCGTCGTCGGCAAGGAAGTCAGCATGGAAGACACCCGGCTGACCTTGGCGACGCTTCCCGATCGGCTCGCCGAGCACCCGCAGTCGGTGATCGTGTTGACCAACATGTTCTACGCCGAGGCGCCGCACCTGTTCCCGAAAGCGCCCGAGTTCCACGACAAGGTGCGCTGGATCGACGTGGCGCTGAAGGGCAACAGCGCTCACGAGTTCTTCCAGCAGATTCACGAGCTCGACGATCATCTCACCCAAGGATGGCAAACGGCGTCGAGCCCGAAGACGGGCAACCCGGTGTACGTCACCCCGTCGGTCATGGTGCTGTATCGAGAGGATCACGCCTTCGCGCTGAACGACCTCATTCCGCGGCCAACGGGTGGACCACAACCGTTCGAATACGACGTCGTTCTTGCGGCGCAGCCCTACCGCAGCCGTACCTCGGCCGAGACCAAGGTCAAGAATGTGTTGGCGCCGTTGGCCAAGGCGCTTGCTCCGGCCGGGCGGCTCGTGGTCGTGCAGTCGACGGGCCACGACCCGGGAATGGAAGTCATTCGTCGGATCTGGCCCGCAGAGGACCCCTTCGCGACGCCGCGCCACAAGCTGATCAAAGAACTCGACTTGCAGTTGAACGGCGACGGTGCTCCCGGCTTCGGGTTCGAAGGCACCAGCGACGCTGCGTCGCTGTTCAGCTACCACCTGCATGCGATGCCGAACGAGGTGTCGAATCGCATCAGCACGTCGACGACGATGGCGGCCTGGAACGCCGCCGTCTACGTGGCCCAGATCGAAGACGAGCGGACCGCCGACGTGTTGATGGAAGGCAAGTACCTCGATGCAACGGCCGACGTCGTGTTGAAGCACGGTGGTCTCTGGTTTCAGGACGAGTCGTTTGTCGTGGTACGCCATGCGTCGTGAATCCGCAGGAGCGAGTCGTTGCCCATCTTCGCCAGCTCGGCGCCGATCACGAGATCGTTCCCTGCGACCCGGCGCTCGCTGACACTGCAGCATTCTGCGAGGCGTACGGCTACTCGCCCGATGACTCGGCCAACACGATCATCGTGGTCGGCAAGGGCGAGAATCCGCGGCCCGTGGCATGCGTGGTGTTGGCAACGACTCGGCTCGACGTCAATGGTCTCGTTCGTCGTCGGCTGGAGGTTCGCAAGGCGTCGTTCGCGTCGGCACAGGAAACGATGCAGCTCACCGGCATGGAAATCGGCGGAGTGACCGCGTTTGCTCTGCCGGCAGAGTTGCCGATCTGGGTCGACGCGGCGGTCATGGCCCGCGAGCGAATAATCCTCGGTGGAGGAAGCCGCGCGATCAAGGTCCTGACAGCACCGTCGACGCTGGCAATGCTCGACAACGTGACGGTGATCGACGATCTGGCGCGCGTTCGCGAATGATGTTGGTGACCGCCGACGACAGCACTGGGGCGACCGAAGCTGGCGCGGCGTGCGCCGATGCCGGTTTGATGGTCGAGGTGGTACCGATCGGCGAGGCGCCGACGATGTCTGAGACA
>JAYTZE010000217.1:0-3820 GCA_043742385.1 Ilumatobacteraceae bacterium | reverse complement strand
GAGATCCGACGAATCCGTTCCGAACCGGGCGAACATTGGTCATCCCCCACGGCGGCGGCGACGGCCTCTTTCCGGAGAACACGTTGCTGGCGTTCGAGCGATCGATGGCGATGGGCGCCGACGTCGTCGACGTCGACTTGCGCCTATCCGGCGACGGCGTCGTGATTGCGTTCCACGACCCCACCGTCGACCGCATAACCGGCGCCAAGGGCACGGTGCGCCAGATGACGTACGACGAACTGAGTCAGCTCGACGCCGGTTGGGCATTCGCCCCTGTCGGCGCCGGCGCGAACGATGGCATCGCCCGACACCCGTTCCGTGGCATCGGTGTGTCGATACCCACGCTCGAGTCAATCCTTCAAAAGTTCCCGACCACACTGCTTTCCCTCGACCTCAAGGACGAGTCAACGGCGATGGTCAAACCCGCCTGCGACCTTCTTCGCCAACATCACCGATTCAACGACGTCTTCGTCGGTTCTAATAGCGACCCACAGATCCTTGAGTTCCGAACGCTGTGCCCCGATGTGCGCACCAGCGCCATCATGAAGGATGTATACGCGTCTCGCGATGCGAGGGCCCGCGGCGACACACATTTCGTCCCGGCCGTCACTGTCGACCAGCCACCATTCCGAGTCGATGGCCGCGAAATCGTCGACCGCGCTTCGTTGTCATGGTCCCATGAGCATGGGGTTGCCATCCTGACATGGGTGGTGAACGACGAGGCTGACATGCGCCTCTTGGTCGGTCTCGGGGTCGACGGAATCTACACGTCGTATCCCGACCGCCTGCTGAAAATCCTGGGCCGTTGCAGCTCTGCCGACGCGTGTGATCCTGCGAGCGCGTCCAGGTGACCAAGGCGTCGGCATTGATCGATCAGCTCCTCGTGAGCTGCTCGAACACCTTGTGCGCAATGTCCGGGCGGCGAGTGTAGACAGCATCGACACCGGCATCTGCTAACCGTCGCAGAGTGTCGGCATCGTCGACGGTCCAGGTGTAAATGGCCATGCCGCGCTGGTGCGACCAATCGATATTCGCCGCATCGAGCAAATTGTCGGCGAACGGTGGCTGGCTAATCGGCCCTGGAGCGCACCATGCGCTATCAGCCTCGTGGGCCTGGCGCATCGCAACAACATTTCGATAGACGGTGTTGACCATCGTCGACCCGACACAGTCGACATCGGTTTCGGCACGCACGGAGTCATCTTTGGCACTGAGGTAGACGCGACCGAGGGCGCCATGGCTCGTCAGCAGATCGCACAACGGCTTGGCCATCGACGGTGTCGCCTGCTTGATCTCCAATGAGATCGTCACATCAGGGAACGCAGACAGGATCTGGTCGAGCGACGCGATTCGCACCGGCTGACCGATCGGTTCGCCTTTCCAGCCGGAACGCAGGTCGACCGTCTGCAGTTCGGCCCAGGTGTGTTGGTCGATATTGCCGCTGCCGTCGGTGCCGCTCGACAGGTTCCGATCATGGTGGGCGACGATGACAGCATCGCTGGTCATCCACAGATCGGCATCGAGCAGATCCGCGCCGGCGGCCATCGAACGTTGCATCGCGAGCAATGAATTGGCCGGTCCGAGACCCTCGCCACCGGCGTGGGCGATGATCAGCGGTGGGCGATGCCGATACGGACTCGGAGCACACCCAGAGGCTCCACCCGATGCGCCCGAGCAAGCCGTCATCAGGGCTCCGGCACCGACCGCAGCGCTCACACAGGCGCGGCGCGACATGGCGGTCATCTCAGATCCTCGGCCGGCAACTGACGACGCCGAAAGATGGCATATGTGAACGGCTGCACATCACCCCACGGGGTGACGTGATCGTGATCGAACGCTTCGATTTGGTCGAACCACCCAGCAAACAGCACGCTCAATGCGGCGGCAGAGTGCCGGGCAACGGGAAGACCACTGCAGTGCTCCGGTCCATTTTCAGAGAAGGTCGCGATGATGAGGTGTCCACCCGGTCGCACAGCAGCGGCGGCGCGCTTCGCATACTCAGCCTGGTCGTCGGGATCGGTGAGGAAATGAAAGGTGGCGCGGTCGTGCCACACGTCGACCTGGCCATCGAACACCAAATCGAGCACATCTCCGCACACGAATCGAACTACACCTACGGTGTGTCCGAGCCGTTCGGCAAGCTGAGCGAGCGCAGCACGTGACAGATCGACGGCATCGATCGACCGATAGCCGTGCTGCACGAGGTCGAGCACCAGCGCCGACGCCCCAGCGCCGATGAGTGCAACCCTGTTCGATGGCACCGACACGCGGCGCACGAGGTCGCTTCAGGGCTGCGGGTCGGTCTGGTACCAGCTGACCTCGTCGAACCGCTTCGACGCCCACACGGATTCCCAATGAAACAGGCCGCTCATCACACTCCGGACGGTACTCACCTTGTGCGGCTCGTGTCGCGACCATTCGCGAAACATTTGCGAAACTCGCGCAACGGCGACCCCGCTGTCCGGCTCGATGGGGAATGATGGCGCGATGGCCCGTGTGGAACTCCTCGACGTCGACCGGGCACCCTTGTCCGCTCAGCCGTACTTCGTCGGCGGCGATCCCGGCCCGATCGTGGCCGCGCTTGCCGCGGTGCCTGAACTGCTCGGCCCGGTACTCGGGTTCGTTGGCCCGGCGCTGAGTGCCGGCTCGGTCGGCCTGCGGGCCACAGAGTTCGCAATCCTGCGTACCTCGGCCTTGCAGGGTTGCACGTACTGCATTCACGCACACACCGCTATTTCGCTCGATGCCGGGCTGACCCTGACCGAGGTGCGAGCCCTGCGCGGTGACATCCCGTTGGAGGACGGGTTTCCTTCCGGGTCCGAGCGAGCCTTGATCGGCTGGATCGACGCGCTGGCCGGGGCGACAGGGCCGATACCTGACGATGTCTGGCAGGCCGCTCGCCAACACTGGGCTGAGTACGTCTTGGTCGAGGTCTCCGTGACGGTCGGCGCGACGATGTTCCTCAACCGCTTCGCCACCGGCTTGCAGTTGCCGACTGCACCGCACGTGCTGAAACGACTCGCCGACGAAGGCATGTCATGACCAACACGCTGGCGCCAACCGGCCCGATCGCTGAAGCAGTGAACAATGGCACACTGCCTGGCCGCGTGTGGCTGTACTCCAACTACCACTGCAACCTGGCCTGCTCGTACTGCCTCACCGAGTCGTCCCCGCGCAGCGAGCGCCGCATCCTCGGTGCTGAGCAGATGGTTGCCGTCGCCGAGCAGGCCAAGGAACTCGGATTCGCCGCGCTGGGTGTGACCGGCGGCGAGCCGTTCCTGTTGCCATGGCTGCCCGAAGCCGTGCTCGAGATGGCACAGCACCTGCCGCTGGTCCTACTCACCAATGGCACGCTGTTTGCCGGTGAGCGCTTTGAACGCGCCGCCAAGTTGGCCCATCCGGACGTGGCGTTGCAGATATCCCTCGATTCGCACCTGCCCGATGTCAACGACATGGCCCGCGGACCCGACAACTTCGCCAAGGTCGTCGAGGCAGTACCTCGGCTGATTGCGCGCGGGGTGCGCGTTCGCATCGCCACCACCACCGCAGGGCCGCTCGATGATCCAGCACTCGATCCGCTGAGAGAGCTCGTCGCCTCGCTCGGGGTCGCCGTCGACGATCACCTGGTGCGCCCTATCGTGAGGCGCGGCCGAGCTGACGAGCTCGGGCTGGGCGTGCGCGCCGTCGCCCGCGACATACCGAGCGAGTTGACCATCACCGCTGACGGAGCCTTCTGGGGCAGTTTCGGCCCCACCGTGCGCAATGGCAGACTCGACACCGACCTGCTACTGACCCGCACGATCCTGCCGCTGTCGATACC
>JAYTZE010000216.1:0-3836 GCA_043742385.1 Ilumatobacteraceae bacterium | reverse complement strand
ATGGCGATGCGCCCGAGGTGGATGCGCCTCACCACCGACGGTCCCATACGGGCCACCATCACCGAGGCCAGCCCGGGCATCGGCTCGATCACAGCGGCACTCGGAGCTGACGGCGATGTGGTGGTCGCCACCACCGCGCCCACCCACCGGCGCGGCGACCACGTCGCATTCCGCATCGACGAGCTGGCGCTCTTCGACCCACTCAGCGGCTACCACCTACCCTGAAGTCCGGCGATCATCGTCTCAGCTGGTGGCGGCAATGCTCGGTCCCGGCGGAAAATTGCCGGGAGTACCCTTTCGGAATCAGCGGCGTCCGAAAGTGCACCATCGAAACGCGACACCTTCATTCGCGTACGCGCCCAGGGGAGGTTGGAGATCGATGGCTACACACCCAGCGCAAAAGACTGCCCACCATCGTGAGCCGGAGGTAGAGCCATGACCGAAAAACCCTGTGATCCGTTCGACCAATGCGCGGGACTCGACGCCAAGCTGTTGATCTCGACGGTGCTGCAAGGTCCGTCGCTGGCGTGGGACACGGGTGAGATCTCGCTGGGCAACTTCAATGCGCTCGGCGCCACGGTGCGGCCGTACATCGACCTGCGGCTGGAACAGACGTGGGTTGCCAAAGAGGCGTGCTACGCACCAGTGCGGTCGATTCTTGGCCTGGCCCCGGGTGAGACGGTGCAGGTCGTCACCAGCGTTCGCCACGGCGTCGAGGTCACGTCGCTGGTCGAGAGAGCCAGTGGCTCGCACCGCGAACGGCGCGAGTCGAGCAGCCCGTTCGGCGGCAATGGGCTCGGACAGATTGCATTCCCGACACGTGCGATCAGCGGGTACGGCTCGCTGCTCGACGACATCGTCGGCGTGGTCACCGCGCCGGTCAAGGCCGTTGCCGGAGCAGCCGCTGGGCTCGTCGGTGGAATCAGTCAACTGATCAACAACGCCATCGGTGGAGATGCTCCGGGTGTCCACGGCGCGTTGGGGCAGGCCCGCAATGTGATCGATTCGATCGAGCGCAGCGAGTCGCAACTCTCGAGATCGGAAACCGTGCGCGAAGATGAGACGATCCAAACGGTCACTCGCACGTTCTCCAATCCCTACCGTGACCGCAGTCTGCAGTTGCGGTTCATTCCTACCTTTCGCCGGTTCGAGGTGTCGACGTTCCTCCACTCGGTCAGGCCGGGCATATCGCTGCAGACCGGCGGGCTCCAGAAGAACAGCCAGCCGAAGAAGCAGTTGACGCAGCTCAACAAGGCGGCCCAGTCGATGGCCACACGTCAACAGGTCGGCGCCGTGCAGCGCCCGCTCGCGCAGCTGCTATCGCACGATCGCACCATCACGTCGCACGGCACAGATGTGATGTCGACGCTGCAGTGGTCGGAGAGCCACGTGCGCGAAGACAGCCTGCTCGTCCCCCTCGCGTCAGCGACGACTGTGGTCGGCGCCCTGAACTTGCAGGGCGCCGGCAAGAGCTACTTCGACAAGGCCATCAAGGCGATCCATCCCGACGTCATCGCCAAGCTCAAGCGCCAACCCGCGCAAAGCGTGCACCTCTTCATCGGGACTCACATCGAAGCGGTCGCCGGCGGTTGCATCCTCGCCGACCTTCCACCATTGCCCTGAGCCGGAGACGTTCACCCAAGACGGAGGGCTGGACCAAACCGCTGGCTGAGTGTGCAACGATTTGACCGTGATCGTCGACAGCGCCCTGTACGTGGATGGTGTCCGCCGACCTGGCCGGTTCGACACGACCAACTGGCGTTCGATCTGCGGAGACGATGCATTCAGTTGGACGGGCCTGTTCGAGCCGACCAAGGTCGAGTTCGAACAGATCCGGCTGCACATCGACCTGCACGATCTCGTCGTCGAGGACGCACTGAATGCTCATCAGCGTCCGAAGTTGGAGCAATACGGTGACGCATTGTTCGTTGTCCTGAAGACGGCCAAGTATCTCGACGACGTCGAGGAAGTCGAGTTCGGCGAGATTCAGGTCTTCGTCACGCCACACGCGGTGCTCCACGTCCGCCACAACGCTCCATCCAGTCTCGTCGGCGTACGCGCCGCGTTGGAGAGCAACACCGAACTCCTGCAACACGGCTCAGGTGCTGTACTGCACGCCATCGTCGACCACGTCGTCGACGACTACCAGCCTGTCGTGGCCGGCATCGAGCGCGATGTGCGCGAGGTTGAAAGAGAGGTGTTCAACCGGCACGCAGGCCAGAACCCTGTCGAACGCATCTACGGACTCATGCGGACAGTGTTGCTCGTTCAAGACGCACTCGTGCCGCTGCTCGGTCCGCTGGATTCGCTGGCCAACAAGCGATACAGCGTCGTGGCCGACGAACTGCGCCAGTACTTTCGAGATGCGCACGATCATCTGCTGGCGGTCGCGCAGCGCGTCGATACCTTGCATGATCTGCTGAGCAACATCCTCGCCGCCAACCTCACCCGGGTCTCGATTCGCCAGAACGAAGACATGCGCAAGATCTCCGCATGGGTCGCCATCGCCGCTGTGCCGACCATGCTGGCCGGCATCTACGGGATGAACTTCGATCACATGCCGGAGCTGCAATCCAGCTGGGGCTATCCGGCGATCCTGCTGATCATGTTCGGCGCCTGCTTCGGCCTGTACCGCAAGTTCAAGAATGCCGGTTGGCTCTAGCGGGCGAACAGCGGCGTCAGCAGCCCGCTGGCCAGATCATGCCGTTGGGTGATGGGGTTGGGGCACTCATCAGATGCTCGGCCGACCATCGGCCGCTGGTGCGGTGGCGGGTGAAACAGACCATCGCCAGATCGGATTCACTCTCAACCAGTAACAAGCCATTGGCATCGCCGAGCAACTGCGTCGCACCGGGCACGACGAGATCGAGAGACGCCCACGCGGTGGCCCAGGGCATCAGTGTGTGCTTCGCCGACACGCGTTCGCCAGCGTGGTTCTCTACGATCACGGTGTAGTCGGCGGCGGCATCGAGCTCGTGATTGCCGGCGTTGGTGATGCCGAGCCAGGTCTCCAAGTAGGGCGCCGCCAACAGGCGAAAGTACGAAGGTACGGGCCCTGCGCGCCGCGGCGCTCGATGCGCCGCTGCGGCGTGTTCCACTCGTCGCTCCACGCCATGATGCGCGCCATCGACCGTATGCCCCGATAGGCCATCAACGCCTGCAGCCGACCCGGGTATGCGGAGCGATCGGCATCGGAACCGACAACATTCGATCGGCCGACAACCACACCTCGTGCTCGGCGATCTGGGCGCCCCCTCCATCGAACCAGCGCAACACCGCAAGCAACTCTGAGAACTTCCAACCGCACGGCCAGTACACCGACACCGCTGTCCGCAAACCAGCGTCGTCGTGCCGCCACCAGTACAAGTCGTGGCCGATCGAAACCGCGGGCCGTCCCGCTGGCAGCGCCGCCGATCCCTCGTTCACCGGGCAGACTCTACGGCGTGTTCGGAATCACGACCTTCAGCTACCTGCCGGCCGACGACGTCGACGACTCCGCTCTGCCTGCAGGCGAACTGATCCAGCATCTCGAAGATGACATCGACGGCTGGTGGGTGTCGGCCGCACGATACGACGACACCGTGGAGATCCGCATCTACGACGTCGCCACGGTGTGGCTCGATGCGAGCTTGTCGATCTGCTCGGTGCGGCCGGCGTTCGATGTCGGCGAGGCATGGCTGGCGTTTCAACTCGAACGCCACGTCTTGCCGGTCATGCGAATGATTCGAGGCGAGGCCGTGTTCCACGCCGGCGCGGTGCATACCGGGCGCGGGGCCGTGCTGCTACTGGCCGACGGCCATGGCGGCAAGAGCACCACCACCGCGCTGCTGCTGGCC
>JAYTZE010000215.1:0-3836 GCA_043742385.1 Ilumatobacteraceae bacterium | reverse complement strand
TCTCTTCGACCTCGACGAACTCACCTTCGATACCCGTGAACACCTTGGCGACGTAGAAGGGCTGCGACAGAAACCGCTGGATCTTGCGGGCCCGCGATACCGTCAGGCGATCCTCTTCGGACAGTTCGTCGAGACCGAGGATGGCGATGATGTCTTGCAGTTCCTTGTAGCGCTGCAGGTTCTCCTGCACGCCGCGCGCCACCAGATAGTGACGATCGCCGACAACGTCGGGCTGCAGGATGGTCGAAGTTGACGCCAGCGGATCGACGGCGGGATAGATGCCGAGGGCGGCCACCTGACGGCTCAACTCGGTGGTTGCGTCAAGGTGGGTGAAGGTGGTGAACGGGGCCGGGTCGGTGTAGTCGTCGGCGGGCACGTAAACGGCCTGCAGCGAGGTGATCGAGCGGCCACGAGTCGATGTGATTCGCTCCTGCAACTGACCCATCTCGTCGGCGAGCGTCGGCTGATAGCCCACGGCCGATGGCATGCGGCCGAGCAGGGTCGACACTTCGGAACCGGCCTGCACGAAGCGGAAGATGTTGTCGACGAACAGCAACACGTCTTGGTTCTGCACATCGCGGAAGTACTCGGCCATCGTGAGCGCCGACAGGGCAACGCGCAGGCGCACGCCGGGTGGCTCGTCCATCTGTCCGAAAACCAGGGCGGCCTTCTCGAACACGCCGGACTCTTCCATCTCGATTCGAAGGTCGGTGCCTTCACGCGTGCGCTCGCCAACGCCGGCGAATACCGAGACGCCACCATGCTTGGAGGCGACGCGGTTGATCATCTCCGTGATCAGCACGGTCTTGCCGACGCCTGCGCCGCCGAACAGCCCAATCTTTCCGCCGGACAGGTACGGAGTGAGCAGGTCGATGACCTTGATGCCGGTGGTGAACATGCGCCGCGAGGGCTCGAGAGCGTCGAACAACGGTGCGTCTCGGTGGATGTCCCAACGCTCCATGTCGGCGTACTTGGCGGGATCGTCGTCCAGCACGTCGCCCCACACGTTCCACACATGACCGAGGGTGCGATCACCGACGGGTACCTGCAGGCCGTGGCCGAGGTTGCGCACCGGAGTACCCCGAGTAAGACCATCGGTGGGCTTCATGCAGACAGCACGCACGCGACTGTCGCCGAGCTGTTGAGCGACTTCGGCCAGCACGACCACGGGCTTGCCGTCGACCTGCACGGTGAACTCGACAGCGGTGTTGAGCTTGGGAAGCGAGCCCCGCGGGAATTCGACGTCGACCACTGGGCCGGCGATACCGACAACGCGGCCGTCTTTGAGTTGTGTCTCTGTCACTGAGTCTTGGGTCATGGTCATGACATGTGCTCTTTCTCGCTCATTGTCGAACTGCGCTGAGTACGGTCGGTGTGTCGGGTGAGCCGTCGTGCATGATCTCGAAGTCGATGACAAGTCCTTTGTCGACCCCGGACAACGCCTCGGCCCCACTGACGATCTCCATGATCTCGGTGGTGATCGAGTCTTGACGGGCACGGTTCATGATGCGGCTGAGGTTCTTGATCAGCTCTTCGGCATTGTCGGTGGCACTCTTCATCGCCCGTTGGCGGAAGGCGTGTTCGCTGGCCGCGGCATTCAGCAGCGCCGCGTAGATTCGAGCCTCGACGTACTTCGGTAGCAACGAGTCGAGGATCGTCGTGGGATCCGGCTCGTACTCGAAATCGCCTCCGGGCACGTCGGAGTCGGAGGGTGGGCGACCGTCACCACCGGCAACTGTCGCGCGCTCGAGCGGTACCAATGGACGTTGCACCACCTCTTGCGAGCCGGCGGTGATGAAGCGGGTGTAGATCAGCTCGACGCGATCGACCTCACCGCTGACGAACAGATCGACGACGTGTTGACCGATCTCTTTCGCATTGGCATAGCTCGGCGCATCGCTGAAGCCGGAGAACGTTGTCTTGATCTTGTATCCGCGGAACTTGAAATAGCTCTCGGCCTTGCGACCGACAGCGATGACCGAATAGTCGCGACCCTGCAGCACACCAGCCTTGATCTCACCCTCGGTGGCGCGCTGCACGCCGGCGTTGTAGCCGCCGCACAGACCACGGTCGGCGGTGATCACCACGTAGGCAACGTTGCTGACGGTTGGGCGACCGGAGAGCAACGGCGAGGCTGTGGATCCGCCCGCAGCAGCCAAGTCCTTGACCACTTCGGTGATCTGCTCGCTGTACGGCACGGCAGCTGCCACTCGTTGCTGCGCCTTGACGATGCGCGATGCGGCGATCAGCTCCATGGCGCGCGTGATCTTCTTCGTGGCCTGGACGGTACGAATCCGTCCTCGAAGAATGCGCTCCTGACCTCCAGCCATCGCTTATTCCGTCGCCAGGGTCTTGTGGCTCGTGGCTTCGCCAAGCTCGGAAGCATCAGTCGCAGTTGGGTCGGCAATTCGTGCAGCCTCGGCACTGGCAGCGACGAAACGCTCCTTGAACTCGATGATCACGTCGCCCAGCTCGGCAGGCACGTCGGCCTTGGCATCGTTGCGCATACCCGACAGCAGCGCACCTTGCGTCGTGCGCATGTGGTCGAGCAGTTCGCCTTCGAAGCGACGTACGTCGACAACAGGCAAGCTGTCGAGGTAGCCCTTGGTGCCGGCGAACACCACCACGACTTGTTCCTCGACCGGCATCGGGCTGTTCTGCGGTTGCTTGAGCAACTCGACCAGGCGGTAGCCGCGCTCGAGCTGGGCCTTGGAGATGGCGTCGAGCTCGGAGCCGAACGTGGCGAACGCTTCGAGCTCGCGGAACTGGGCGAGGTCGAGCTTCAATGTGCCGGCAACGCTCTTCATCGACTTGATCTGCGCTGCACCACCCACACGAGACACCGAGATGCCGACGTCGACCGCCGGACGCACACCCGACTTGAACAGGTTGTCGAGCAGATACACCTGACCATCGGTGATCGAGATCACGTTGGTCGGGATGTAGGCGGACACGTCGCCGGCCTTGGTCTCGATGATAGGCAGGGCGGTCAACGAACCAGCACCACGCTCGTCGCTGAGCTTGGCGGCACGTTCGAGCAAGCGGCTGTGCAGGTAGAACACGTCACCCGGGTACGCCTCGCGGCCCGGTGGCCGGCGCAACAACAACGACACCTGACGGTAGGCCTCGGCCTGCTTCGAGAGGTCGTCATAGACGATGAGGGCATGCTCACCGTTCTCCATCCAGTGCTGACCGATGGCGCAGCCTGCATAAGGGGCGAGGTACTTGAATGGCGCCGGGTCGCTGGCGGGAGCGGCGACGACGACGGTGTATTCCAACGCACCGTATTGCCGCAGTGTCTCGACGGTCTGGGCAACCGTGGAGCCCTTCTGGCCGATGGCCACGTAAATGCACTTCACGCCAAGCCCGCGTTGGTTGATGATCGCGTCGATGGCAACGGTGGTCTTGCCGGTCTTGCGGTCGCCGATGATGAGCTGACGTTGTCCACGGCCGATCGGGGTCATCGCGTCGATGGACTTGATGCCCGTCTGCAGCGGCTCGTGCACCGGCTTGCGGCCCATGATGCCGGGGGCCTGGATCTCGACGCGGCGGTCGATGCCGCCGACGATCTCGCCGCGGCCGTCGATAGGTTCGCCGAGTGCGTTGATGACGCGGCCGAGCATGGCGTCGCCGACCGGCACGCTGAGGATGCGGCCCGTCGCCTTCACGGTCTGGCCCTCTTCGACACCATCGGCGTCGCCGAGGATGACCGCGCCGATCGACTCTTCGTCGAGGTTCAGCGCCAAACCGACGCTGCCATCTTCGAACTCGAGCAGTTCGTTGACGCCGCAATCGGGGAGGCCGCTGACGCGGGCAATACCGTCGCCAACCTCGGT
>JAYTZE010000214.1:0-3843 GCA_043742385.1 Ilumatobacteraceae bacterium | reverse complement strand
CGCCAAACACTCCACTGGTGGTGGCGGGCGACAAACACTCGGACGGGCACGGGGGAATGGGGGAGTCAGGCGCGCTTGGCGGCTTTGGCGAGGCGCTTGGCGGCTCGGCCGATGGGCACGATGTTGCGCTGGTCGAGATCTCCGACCTCAATCCCATTGACGAATGCGACGCGGTAGCGCTGCCAGTTGAATCCATTGGCCAAGATGACCTTGCCCTCGGTGCCCGCCGCAACGCCGGATTCGAGGTCGACGGTGGTCTCGACTCGGTCGCCGATCCGAAGATCGAGCTGGTCGGCATGCGGTTTGGCAAGCGCGTGAGGCTTCCAATAGGTCATGGTCACAGTCTGCCCGATGACAGGGCCGACCGATAGCATCGACGATCTGTGAACAGCACGATCGAGCCCGTAGTGGACACCCCAGAAGATGCACCCGCCAAGAAGCTCGTCAAGGTTTCGGTGACCATCGACGAAGCCGAATTCGATCGCGACATCGACATGGCATTTCGCACCATCGCCAAGGAGGTGAAGCTTCCGGGCTTCCGCCAGGGCAAGGTGCCGCGCAAGGTGCTCGAGGCTCGCATCGGCCTCGCTACTGCTCGCGAGCAAGCACTTCGCGATGCCGTACCGCAGTATCTCGCCAACGCTGTCCGCGAGCACGACATCGATCTCATCGCCACCCCGGCGATCGAGTTCACCGGCGGACAGGAGTCGGGTCCGGTCTCGTTCGACGCGACATGTGAGGTGCGTCCCGAGATCACCGTGCCCGGCTACGGCGGCCTTCGCGTCGAGCTCGCGTCACCGCTGGCGACCGAGGCCGACATCGACGGGGCAGTCGAAGCAGAGCTCCGCAGGCAGGGCTCGTTGGTCGACGTCGATCGTCCTGTGCAAACCGGCGACCAGGTCACGATCAACCTTGCCGGTAGCCGCGACGGCGAGCCCGTTGCGGGACTCAATACTGAGGATTGGCTGTACCAAATCGGCAGCGGCTGGGTGGCGCCGAGCTTCGACGGCGAGCTGCTGGGTGCCAGCGTCGGCGACGAACTGACCTTCACCGCCACACCGAACGGCACCAGCGAACCTGCCGACTTCGTCGTCAATATTTCCAAGATTCAAGAGACCGAGCTGCCCGAACTCACCGACGAGTGGGTCAGCGAGAACCTCGGCGAGTTCGACACGATCGAAGAATGGCGCGCCGCACTTGCCGAGCGCATCGGTGTCGGCAAGCTCAACCAAACCCGCAACCAGTTCATCGAAAAAACCACGTCGTCGCTCGCCGGGCTGGTCGATATCGAGCCGCCCGAGTCGATGGTGCAAGCCGATCTGCAGGGTCGCGTGCAGAACACCGTGCAGCAGTTCCAGGCGCAGGGCATTTCCGTCGACCAGTGGCTGCAGGTAACCGGCCAAGATGCAGCCACCTTCATCGAGGGTCTGAAGGCGCAGTCGCAAAAGGCTGTGAAGGTCGATCTCGCGCTGCGCGCGGTTGGCGTGGCCGAGGGCCTCGAGGTGACCGACGACGACATCGCAGCCGAGTACGCCCGCATTGCTGTGCAGGTGCGCCAGAAGGCCAACGAGGTGCGCAAGGCGTACGAGAAGAACGACGCGGTGACCGATCTCGTTGCCCAGATGCGCAAGACCAAAGCACTCGACTGGCTGCTCGATCGCGTCGAGATCGTCGACCAGGACGGCAATCCGATCGATCGCGCACTCGTGATCGGCAAGACTGACGACCACGACCACGACCACGACCACGGCGATCACGACCACGACCACGAGCACGGTGACCACGATCACGACCACGAAGGGCACGACCATGATTGAGTGCAAGAACTATCTGGTTCCCAATGTCATCGAGCAGACGAGTCGTGGCGAACGGGGGATGGACCTCTACTCGCGTTTGCTGAAGGAAAACATCATCTTCCTGCAGACACCGATCGACGACAGCATCGCCAGCTTGATCTGCGCGCAGTTCATCCACCTCGAGAGCGAGAATCCCGACAAGGACATCAACCTCTACATCAACAGCCCCGGCGGCGACATCACCGCGCTGTTCGCGATCTACGACACGATGCAGTTCATCAAGAACGACATCGCCACGATTTGCCTCGGCCAGGCGGCGTCGGCCGCAGCGGTCCTGCTCGCCGCCGGCGCGAAAGGTAAGCGCCTGGCCCTGCCTCACAGCCGAATCCTGTTGCACCAGCCATATGGTCAGGTTGGCTACGGCCAGGTCACCGATCTCGAGCTGGCAGCCAAGGAGATCCTGCGTATGCGGGATTTACTCGAGGAGATCCTGGCGAAGCACACCGGCCAAACCATCGAGCGCGTTCACCAGGACACTGACCGCGATTTCGTTATGGAAGCACATGAGGCCCTCGCGTATGGCATCATCGATGATGTGATTTCGTCCCGAGACGCCGTCGACCGCACCGGTCCGATTCGCTGATCCTCACGAATCGACCAACAGGGCGAGCAAGGAGACTGAACCGTGGCGAAATTCGGTGACACCGGTGAACTGCTGCAGTGCTCGTTTTGTGGCAAATCGCAGAAGCAGGTCAAGCGGCTGATCGCAGGGCCAGGGGTGTACATCTGCGATGAGTGCATCGATCTGTGCAACGAGATCATCGAGGAGGAGCTCACCGATTCCAGTGAGATTCGATTCGAAGAACTTCCTACGCCGCGCGAAATCCGAACCTTCCTCGATGACTATGTCGTCGGGCAGGACGAAGCCAAGAAGATTCTGTCGGTCGCCGTGTACAACCACTACCGGCGCATCCAATATCAGCAGGGCGCCAGCGTCGGCCGCCGCGACGAGGTCGAGTTGGCCAAGAGCAACATCATGCTGCTAGGCCCGACCGGGTGCGGCAAGACGCACCTCGCCCAAACCCTGGCCCGCTTGCTCAACGTGCCGTTTGCTGTCGCCGATGCCACCGCCCTCACCGAGGCCGGATACGTCGGCGAGGACGTCGAGAACATCCTCCTCAAGCTCATCCAGGCCGCCGACTTCGACGTGAAGAAGGCCGAGACCGGCATCATCTACATCGACGAGATCGACAAGATCGCCCGAAAGAGCGAGAACCCCTCGATCACGCGCGATGTCAGCGGCGAAGGTGTGCAGCAGGCACTGTTGAAGATCCTCGAAGGCACGGTTGCGTCGGTGCCACCGCAAGGTGGGCGCAAGCATCCACACCAAGAGTTCATCCAGATCGACACGACCAACATCTTGTTCATCTGTGGTGGTGCGTTCGCCGGACTCGAGCAGATCATCGAGAGTCGAATCGGTCACAAGGGTGTCGGCTTCCATGGCACGGTGCGCAGCAAGGCCGACAAGGATCCCGGCGAAATGTTTACCAAGGTGCTGCCAGAGGACCTGCTGAAGTTCGGCCTCATCCCCGAGTTCGTCGGCCGCCTGCCAATGATCGGCGCTGTCCGCAGCCTCGACCGCGACGCACTGATCAAGATTCTCACCGAGCCCAAGAACTCGTTGGTGAAGCAGTACCGCAAGGTGTTCGATTTTGAGGATGTCGAGCTCGACTTCACCCGCGAAGCGCTCGAAGCCATTGCTGAGCTGGCACTCCTGCGCGGTACTGGCGCACGCGGGTTGCGCGCAATTCTCGAAGAGGTGCTGCTCAACACGATGTACGAGCTGCCCGGCCGCAGCGACGTCGGCACCGTGATGATCGAGCTCGAGACGGTGCAGAACAAGACCAACCCGACGCTCGTCCCCCGTGAGCCCAAGGCCAAGCGGCCCCGCCGCGAGGCCAGCTGACGCGACAGTGAGGCGCAGCACTGTGCTGCTTACCAACGTCGTGCCGCAACCATGACCTACTCCGACGCGCTGGCCTACCTC
>JAYTZE010000213.1:0-7508 GCA_043742385.1 Ilumatobacteraceae bacterium | reverse complement strand
AACTGCTGGTGGTGGTGCCGAGCCTCGGTGTCGGCACGAGAGCTTTCGCACCGGTCTCCACGGTGACCACGTTGAACTGGCTCTCGCTGGCGGCGCCGTCGGCGCAGTACCGCACACCCGTCACAGGCGCACCCGCGAGCAGCCCATCGCTGAAGCAGAAACCCACGGCGAGCTCGTAGTCGTTGCCGGGAGTGCGCATCGTGGTGCTGACGACGTGGCCGTCGAGCTGGATCGTCATCGGTTCCTCGACGATCAACTCGTTGGGACGGCGCCGAAGCGCCCCGCCTTCGTAGACAGTGACGAGCAGCGACTCACTGCGACGACGAGCCATGAGACTGAAGGTACCCGGACGATCAGTCATTCGGGGCTGCACAACGGAATATGGTTCCCAGCATGGAACCACAAAACAACGGCCGAATCCTCGCCGCCGAGCTGGTGGGCACCCTCGTGTTGATGCTCGGTGGCCCAGGGGTTGCGATCTTGCTACCGAGCCTCGGACTGCTACCAGAGGGTGATGCCTCGACGGGTGCTGGCCTGATGAAGATCTTGATCATCGCCCTGGGTTTCGGCTTCTCGCTCTTGATCATGGCCTATGTGATCGGGCCGATCTCCGGATGCCACATCAACCCGGCGGTCACGTTGGGCATGTTGTTGGCGCGCAAGGTCGACCTGACGCAGGCGGTCTATTCGTGGATCGGACAAGTTGTCGGTGCGATCGGCGGCGCGTCGATCATCTTCGGCATCGCCAGCGGTCGTGATGGCTTCCAGCGAGGCCAATTCGCGGCCAACCTCTGGTCAGGCAAGTACTACGGGCTGGGCTCAGCAATTGTCGTCGAGGTATTGCTGACTGGGCTGCTGGTGATGGTGGTGCTGTTCACGACCACCAAGAAGTTCGCCCCAGGAATGGGCGGCCTCGTCGCCGGTATCACCCTGACGCTGATTCACATGATCTCGATCCCGGTTGACAACACGTCGGTCAACCCGGCGCGCAGCCTGGGCACCGCGTTGTTCGCCGACGGCAGCACCGAGGCACTCCAGCAACTCTGGGCGTTCATACTGTTCCCGATGATCGGCGCGGTCGTTGGCGTGGCGATCTGGCTGATGCTCGACGAAACCCGGCTCGAAGACACCGATCTGGTCGAACTGCCCGGTGCGTCGGAACTGCGCGACGTGTTGGGAAACATCTCCAAGGGCGTCAACGACCTCGGCGACTGACGTCAGGTCAGCAGCGCGATCAGGTCCGCTCTGCGCTTGGGACCCAGCGCTGGCTCTGGTGGGCGGTTGTCGCGGTCCTGCCACACGGCCAGTACTCGTGCACCGACGTCGGGGTCCTTGACCATCGCGTCCGGAGGGGTCAACAAATTGAGGGCGCGGAAGAAGGCGCGCAGCACGACGGCATCGCGTCGAAGTGCTGGAAGCAGACCGTCGCGGAACACTGCGCGCATGAAGCTGCGCTGATCAGTCGGATCGCCGTCGGGATCATCACCGGCAAGCAGTGCCGCGGCAACACGGCGAGCCTCGGCGTCCTGCTCGACGCTGGCGCGGTACCACGGATAGATCTCGGCACGGAGCGCTGCCTCGTAGTCGACGAGCATCTGGTTGGAATTCCCTGGGTTGGCTCCAATCGCGTCCACCATCAGATGCGCACCCCAGAACGCCGTCGAACAACCCCGGCCGTACAACGGGTTGGTGCACAGCACGGCATCGCCGATGGGAACGAACCCGGTCGCCACCGGTCGACCGTCAATGACGTACTGCCGCCAGCGGTTGATCAGTCCGGCCATCACGTGAACCGATTCGGTGATCGGTTCGGCCCGACCATCGAGCCACGGAGCAGTTGCCACGAGTTGGCGGGCACACGCGTCGAACACGTCGGGATCGGTCAGTTCCTTGCGCAGTTCCTGATCATCGGTAGGTGTAGCCAGGGTGACGGAGAATGTGCGGTTATCGCCGACGAACACCCCATACTTCAGATATCCCAGGTCCCCCCCGATCGGGCCGGCCCGCTGTGGATAGACGGCGCCGTTGAGCAACCGATAGAAGCGGCTGAAATAGACGATGCCGGTGTCGTCGACGAACTCCCCGATTGGTGCACAACCGATCTCCTGCAACCATTCCGGCAGAGTGCTACGGCGGCCTGCGGCCACGACGACCAGGTCACTGGAGGCCTCGCTGCCATCGGCGAGACGCACACCGGTGATGTGTGGCACTGCGGCGAGTTCGGCCACCAACCCGGTGACGGCGACGCCGGTGCGAAACTCGACTCGACCCTCGGCCAGCGCGGCGCGGCGCAGTACCCACTCGAACGTCGTGCGACGACAGGCCAGCATGGCCAGGTCATCGTCGGCGGGCTCGTGTTCGAAGTTGGTCATCGTTGGCGGCAGATCCTCACCGAATCGCATCTCGGTGGCACCCTCGTCGATGAGCTCCTGGTAGATGTCGGGATAGTCCGACTTCAGCAGGCCGACCAATCGTGCCAGGAACGCATGGCTGTGTCGCACTTGCGGTGCCCCGCGACGATCCCAGTCGAAGGCCTCGTCGGCCGAATGCGGCATCGGAGTGTCGTCGCGTTCGAACACGGTCACCGTATGGCCCAGCCTGGCCAACGCCAGGGCCGCGCCAAGACCGGCGACCCCACCTCCGACGACCGCCACTTCCACGCCGCCGAGACTAACGGCCCACCTGCGGGTTGCCGGATTAGCACTCGCCGGTCTAGAGTGCTAGCACTCTCGCACTTCGAGTGCGAATGACATCAACCCCTCATTGTGGAGGCACAAGTAATGGCGAAAATGATCGCATTCGACGAGCAAGCTCGTCGCTCACTGGAAGCTGGCATGAACAAGCTCGCCGACGCGGTCCGCGTCACATTGGGGCCGAAGGGCCGCAATGTCGTGTTGGAGAAGAAGTGGGGCGCACCCACCATCACCAACGACGGCGTTTCGATCGCCAAGGAGATCGACCTCGAGGATCCCTACGAGAAGATCGGCGCCGAGCTGGTCAAAGAAGTAGCCAAGAAGACCGATGACGTTGCCGGTGACGGCACCACCACGGCCACCGTATTGGCATGGAGCATGGTCCGCGAGGGTCTGCGCAACGTGGCCGCCGGTGCCAACCCGATGACCCTGAAGAAGGGCATCGAGGCAGCCGTCGAGGCTGCGGTCGCCTCGATCAAGGACCTGGCCAAGGAAGTCGATTCGAAGGATCAGATCGCTCAGGTCGCCTCGATTTCGGCTGCCGACGACGAGATCGGTCAGATGATCTCCGAGGCCATCGACAAGGTCGGCAAGGACGGCGTCATCACCGTCGAGGAGAGCCAGACCTTCGGCATGGAGATGGACCTCGTCGAGGGTATGCGCTTCGACAAGGGCTACATCTCCCCGTACTTCGCCACCGACATGGAGCGCATGGAAGCGTCACTCGACGACCCATACGTACTGCTCGTGTCCTCGAAGATCTCATCGGTGCGCGACATGCTGCCGGTGCTCGAGAAGGTCATGCAGGGTGGTCGCCCGTTGGTGATCATCGCTGAAGACATCGAGGGCGAGGCTCTGGCCACGCTGGTCGTCAACAAGATTCGCGGCACCTTCAAGTCGGCAGCCGTCAAGGCCCCTGGCTTCGGCGAGCGTCGCAAGGCGATGCTGCAAGACATGGCCATCCTCACCGGTGGTCAGGTCATCAGCGAAGAAGTCGGCCTGAAGCTCGAGAACACCACGCTCGATCTGCTCGGCAGTGCCAAGAAGATCATCATCACCAAGGACGAGACCACCATCGTCGAAGGTGGCGGCACGGAAGACGACATCAAAGGCCGCATCAACCAGATCAAGGCCGAGATCGACAACACCGACAGCGACTACGACCGCGAGAAGCTGCAAGAGCGTCTCGCCAAGCTCAGTGGCGGCGTTGCCGTGCTGAAGGTCGGCGCAGCTACCGAGGTCGAGCTCAAGGAGAAGAAGCACCGCATCGAAGATGCCGTGTCGACCACCAAGGCCGCCATTGAAGAGGGCGTCGTGCCCGGCGGTGGCGTTGCTCTGCTGCGTGCCCAGGCTGCTGTCAACAAGGTTGCCGACGGACTCAAGGGTGACGAAGCTACGGGCGCCCGCTTGGTTGCCAAGAGCCTCGAAGCTCCGCTGAAGCAGATCGCCGAGAACGCCGGCATGGAAGGCGGCGTGGTCGTCGACAAGGTCAAGCACCTCAAGGGTTCCCACGGCCTCAACGCGGCCACCGGTGTGTACGAGGATCTGGTCAAGCTCGGCATCATCGACGCTGCCAAGGTCACCCGCTCGGCGCTGCAGAACGCAGCATCGATCGCAGCCCTGTTCCTGACCACCGAAGCTGTCGTCGCCGACAAGCCCGACAAGGACGGCGGCGGTATGGGCGGCGGAGGCATGGAGGACTTCTAGTCCACCACGTCACTCCCAAGCGCAATCTGAAAACGAAGAAAGGGCCCGCAGCGATGCGGGCCCTTTCGCTACTTCACGAAGGCTTCAGCCGCCCGCGACGGCGGGGATGATGCTGACGGTCTCGCCGTCGGGCACCTTGGTGTCGACCCCGTCGAGGTAGCGCACGTCGTCGTCAGCCACGAAGACATTGACGAACTTCCGCAGTGCTCCGGTGTCGTCGAAGAGTCGCTCGTGGAAGCCGGGATGGGCGGTTTCAAGGTTGGCGAGTACGTCGGAGAGCGTGACGCCCTCGACCTGTACGGAGGAGGCACCGCCTGCAATCGGACGCATCGTGGTGGGGATTCGAACGTTCACGGCCATGAGCGAAAGCCTACCAACCGGGTCAGGATTCGAAACCCTGGAGCACGGCCAATGTGTGTTGCGCCAGCGTGGGCAGTACGTACCCGCCTTCGTGCACAAACACTGTGGCCCGATCGAGATCGGCGAGCAGCCGACCAACCGCCCTGAAGCCTGCGTCCGTCACCAGCAGCGGGCTGTTCGGGTCGTCGGCTGCAGCGTCGACACCAAGCGACACGACAATCGTGTCGGGTTCGAATCGTGCGACATCAGCGAGCAGCGATGCGCACCCTTCCAACCAACCGGCATCGCCGGTGCCGGGGTCGACCGGTACGTTGCGGTTGGTCGCTGTGTCGTCGATCTCATCGGCGTACCCGACGGTGTGGGGGAACCATCCGGCGGCAGGGTCGACGTGCACGGATCCGTAGAAGACGGTGGCGTCGTTCCAAAAGCTGGCTTGCGTTCCATTGCCGTGATGGGCGTCGATGTCGACAACCGCGACTCGCTCGAGACCTGCGGCGCGGAGTTGAGCAGCCGCGACCGCCGAGTTGTTGAGATAGCAGCTACCGCCGAAGAACGCCGGACCAGCGTGATGACCCGGCGGACGACAGACCGCATATGCCACTCCGGCAACCCAGCGTTGGTAGGCGGTCCGCAGCACTCTGAGGAACTGCAGGTCATGCACCCGCAGCAACGCATCGAGCCCGTGATCGGTCGCCTGGACCATCGGCGCACCGGCCGCCGCACACGCCGTGGCGATGATCTCGGCGCGCGCCGGCAACTCATCGGTGGCCTCGGTAACGCCGCACCACACACCCGTCGCCACGCTGTGGTGCACGTGGTCGGGGGCCACGACCACCGACATCGACAGGCCGCTTGCGCTCACAGCAGATCCAGTAGGTCGGCGATCGGCAGAGCTTCGGCCACGCGATCGAGACGACCCATGGTGGTTGTCGCCCTGAACAAGCTGTCGAGCACCGCTTCCTCGGTCGCGTCGACCGCCGCCTCGAACAGTGCATCGAGGTCGCGGTCCGACAGCACATCGTGACTCACTCGTCCACGTCTGTCGCGCTCGAACCGGCAGCCAGTGCTGAACGCCAGGAAGATCTCGCCGCTGCCGTGCGTAGCCACGGAACCGGTGCGCGCCAGGCCGAGTCCGGCACGACGAGCGACCCGTTCGCATTGAGCCGGCAGGATCGGCGCATCGGTTGCGATCACGACGATGCAACTTCCCTCTGGCGCTTCGCGTTCGCCACTTCGTCCCCGTTCGGCGAACCGCCTGCCGACCGGCGAGCCGTTGACACACAGGCGCTCCAGCGCACCAAAGTTCGTCATCACCAACACTCCCAGCACGTGACCCTCGACGAGGCGCGACGCGGTGCCGATGCCACCCTTCCAGCCGAGGCAGGTCATACCGGATCCTGCGCCGATCGCACCTGCCTCGAACAGTCCGCCGACGGCACCGCCGAATGCTTCGGCAACGTGATGCGGCTGCACCGCCATGGCCGACGGATCACTGAGCCACGAATCGTCGCATTCCGCAATCACGGGTGCAACAACGTCGTCAACAACCTCTGGCACCTCGCGCAAGGTCGCCTCGACCACGCCCTGGTAGGCCAAACCGACACTCATCGTCGCCGTCAGCACTACAGGCGTTTCCAGTGTGCCCCATTCGCGGATGGTCAGAGACCCGGTCAACTCACCTGCGCCGTTGAGTACCGCAGTGCCCGCGGCCATCGGGTGGTGAAACATCGAACCCAAGCTGTCGGGAACGATCACCGTTACCCCAGTGCAATGTGCAGCGATAGTGGCGTGGCCAACTTGCAGGCCGGCCACGTCGGAGATTGCGTTGTGCAAACCGGTGGGCAATGTGCCGATCTCGATGCCGCAATCGCGCGGGCGGGGCCGTTGCTCCATCATGGGCCGAGCGTACAAGGACCGCCTACGGTGCATTCCGTGCAGCGTTACGACCTCGCGATCATCGGCCTCGGCGGAATCGGTAGCGCCACCGCATGGTTCGCAGCCCGCGCCGGCCAGTCGGTCGTCGGATTGGAACGCTTCGATCTCGGTGGGCACCATCACGGTGCCTCGCACGATCACAGCAGAATCATTCGCCACAGCTACCACACCCCGCACTATGTGAACCTGACTCATCGCGCCTACGAGGCGTGGCACGAGGTCGAAGCCGAGAGCGGCGAGACCTGTGTACACATCACCGGTGGCGTCGATCTGTTCCCGCGGGGTGCCGTGATCGACGTCGAGACCTATCGCGAATCCATGCGCGCCTGCGACGTCGAGTTCGACGAACTGACCCCCGCCGAAGTGATGGCCCGCTGGCCGGCTTGGCAGGTCGACGCCGACACCGACGTGCTGTACCAAGCCAACACCGGCATCGTCTCGCCAGCGGTGACGGTGCCCTTGCTGCAACGTCTGGCGACTGATCGCAGTGCCGAACTGCGCGGGAACACGACGGTGACAGCGATCGAACCGGGTATCGACGCGGTGACTCTTCATCTGGCCGACGGCACCCGTCTCAGCGCCGGGCAGGTGGTGGTCGCTGCCGACGCATGGACGGCACCACTGATCGCGCCGCTCGGCACCGTGCTTGCCTTGACAGTCACTCGTGAGCAGGTCACGTACTACGACACCGACACGCCGTCGTTCTTCGAGCGAGCCAACTTCCCCGTGTGGATCTGGATGGACGACCCCTCGTTCTACGGCTTCCCTACGTTCGGTCGGCCTGGTGTGAAGATCGCGCAGGATTGCGGAGGG
>JAYTZE010000212.1:0-7520 GCA_043742385.1 Ilumatobacteraceae bacterium | reverse complement strand
CCGAACCTGGTGTTGATCGCCGAGAACACCACTGCCGACGAGTTCGCTCGTGCGGTGCGCGACGAGGCGCGCCGGTTGCAACGCGACAGCGACGGACTCGAACGGTTGGAACGACAACGTCGCGCTGTGCGGTTGAACAGCTGGATCGACAAAGCAACCGGGATGGGACGCTGGTCCGCAACATGGGATCCCGAAACCATGCTGCGCTTGCAGAACCGTCTCGATGCTCAAGTCGAAGCACTGTTCCATGACACCCAACCCGACGGCTGCCCATCGGATCCGATCGAGAAACAGTCCTACCTACGCGCCCATGCCCTGTTGGCGTTGTTGGACGGTGACGGTGTGCGGTTGGGTCGCCCGGAGATCATCGTCGTCGAAGATCACACCAACCCCGAACCCGACGGGCGACCAACATTGGATTGGGGACTCGACGTCGATCTCCCACACGAGTTCTTGGAGACGTTACGTCCGACAGCTGGTGTGTATTCGATCACGGTCCGCAACGGGGTCGTCATCGACGCCCCGGGCGAGTTGAACCTCGGCCGCAGCACACGGTTAGCGAACCGGGCCCAACGACGCGCGCTACGCGGCCTGTACTCGACATGTGCGATCCCCGGCTGTTGTGTGCGCTACACCCGTACCAAACTGCATCACGTCATCTGGTGGCGCCACGGCGGCCGCACCGACCTCGAGAACCTGATACCGATCTGTGAGCAACACCACCAGAACATCCACCACAACGGCTGGATCATCCGGTTGGGTTCGAACCGGGCCCTGACCATCACCTTCCCCGACGGACACATCATGACCACCGGCCCACCCAAACGAAACGCCGCATGAACGGCGCTGACCGTCCCAGGCGTATGTGTGATCATGGCGAGATGCCGGACGCACGACGCCTCTCCCCCGCGACCATTGCCGTCACGGCGGGTCGCCCCTCAGCACCGGGCGACCCGCTGAACCAGCCGATCGTGTTGGCAGCGAACTTCCGCTCAGGCGGCGAGTACACGCGCACGCATGGCACCGACACCTGGGCGGCACTCGAAACCGCAGTGGGTGCCTTGGAAGGCGGGCGAGCAATCGCGTACGCCAGTGGCATGGCCGCCGCGTCGGCGATCGTCTACGCGCTGGCGCCGAAGGTCGTCGTCATCCCGACGTTCAGCTACCTCGGAGTGCGGTCATTGCTCTCCGAGTATCAGCTGCAGGGCCACATCGAACTGCGTCCGGTCGACATCACCGACACAGCGGCGGTGGCGGCGGCAGCGGCGGGTTCCGACGTTGTGTGGGTGGAGACACCGACGAACCCGACGCTCGATGTCGCCGACCTGCCGGCGATCGCGGCGGCATCGCGCGCCGTCGGCGCCCACATGGTGGTCGACTCCACGTTTGCGACGCCATTGCTTCAGCGCCCGCTCCAACACGGCGCGTCCATCGTGCTGCACAGCGGCACGAAGTTCATCGGCGGGCACAGCGATCTGCTGATCGGCTTGTGTGTCACTACCGACGACGGCATCTACGACCGACTCGTGCAGGCGCGCACATTCCAGGGAGCGACACCCGGTGCGCTCGAAGCGTTTCTTGCGCTGCGCGGGCTGCGCACGATGCCGATCCGCCTGGCCGCAATGCAGCGCAACGCGATCGTTCTCGTCGAGCGCCTGCGGATCCATCCAGCGGTAGCCGAAGTGCGCTATCCGGGTGAGGGCGCGATGGTGTCGTTCATCGTCAACGGCGGTGCCGCCGCGGCCGACGCGCTGTGCGACGGCGTGCGGATACTCGTGCCCGCCACCAGCCTCGGTGGTGTCGAGACCACGATCGAGCGCCGCCAGAAGTACGCCGGCGACGCACACGTACCGCCGGGCCTGCTGCGGATGAGCGTCGGCATCGAAGACGTCGAGGACTTGTGGGCCGATATCTCCGCCAACTTGGCGACGCGCTAGCAATACCATCACGCAGTGGGCTTGGTGTGGGCGGGAATCGGAGTACTGGCGTTCAGCTTCAGCCTGCCCCTGACCAAGATCGCAGTCCGCGGGCTCGACCCGACAGTCGCCGCTGTCGGACGTGCGGCGGTCGCGAGCATCTTCGCGTTGATCGGCCTGCTGATCGTCAAGCCACCGCGCCCGAATCGAGCTCAGGTCCGGCAGTTGGCCCTGGTCGTCGGCGGTGTGATCTTCGGCTTTCCCATCCTGATCGCCTACGCCCTTCGCCACACCGCGAGCCTGCACGGGTCGGTGGTCAACGGGCTGCTGCCACTTGCAACTGCGGGGCTGGCTGTGTTGCGCGCCGGCGAGCGTCCATCAGGCGCATATTGGGCGTGCAGCGCCGCTGGTTTTGCAGCCGTCGTTGCATACGTGGTGCACGAGGGTGGTGGCACCATGCGTGCAGCCGATGCCTTCCTCATCCTGGCGGTCTTGGCGGCAGCTGTCGGCTACGCCGAGGGCGCGTTGCTGGCCCGCCAACTCGGTGGGTGGCAGGTCATCTGCTGGGCGCTCGTGCTCGGCGCGCCCTTGACGTGGACCGTCACGATCGTCGCCGCGAGCAGAACCGGGCTGCATGCCACGGGGCCACAGTGGGCCGCCTTCGGGTACACCGCGGTGTTCTCGATGTTCTTCGGATTCTTCGCGTGGTACGCGGGCATGGCTCGGGCGGGCATCGCCAAGGCCAGCCAGCTCCAGCTGGCCCAGCCCGCGCTGTCGATGGTCTGGGGTTGGCCACTCCTCGGTGAGCATCTGTCGCTGGCTGCCGTCATCACCATTGCCGTGGTGCTGAGCGCCGTTGTCATTGGCCGGTCGGCCGTGGTGCACACACCCCGACCTGTAGGCGAATCACTGCCCGTGCCGTGAGCCCTGCCCGCCGAGGGCATGCAACACTGACGCGATGGCCAACGCAACCGGATTGCCCTACAACTCCACCGGATTGACCGTTCACGACGCCGACGCCCACGTCATGGAGACCCCCAACTGGCTACGCGATCACGCCGATGCCGCCATCCGCGAGCGCATCCCGGCACTGACGTACAGCGGGGGCAACGAACTGCGCCAAACCGGCGATCCCAGTGACCAGCTGCGCGATGTTGACGAGGCGTTCAACAGGCTGATCGCTCGCCACCGGTCGGCCGAATACCTCGACTCCGAAGCCGCCGAAATCATGGCACGCAAGAACTTCGCCGCTACCGGTGCCTTCATAGCCCAGGATCGGAGTCGGGCACTCGACCTACTCGGCTTTGCGAGCCAGCTGATCTTCAACACGTTCCACAATCGGAGGTTGCGCGACTGGGAGCATTCCGGTGACCTGGAGCTGGCGATCGGCGCGGCACGTGCGCACAACCGGGCGATGATCGAGTTCTGTTTCGGTGATGCTCGGCTGTTGCCAGCGCTGTACGTGCCGCTGGTCGATCTCCACCGCGCCGGCGACCTGGCGGCCGAAGCGGTCTCGATGGGCGCAGCCGCGTTGCTGGTCGCATCGGGGTGCCCGCCGACGCACTCTCCGAGTCATCGTGCACTCGACGCCGTGTGGGCGGTGGCCAGCGAGGCCCGCATTCCGATCGTGTTCCACGTCGGTGGCACGGGCGAGCTGATCGACCCCAACTACTTCAACAACGGGTTGCCGATTCCACCCGACTTCCACGGCGGCGACGAGAACTTTCGCTCCGTCGACTACATGGGTATCCCCGGACCGCCCGCGCAGACGCTGGCGACGATGATCTTCGACGGCGTGTTCGAGCGATTCCCCAGCCTTCGGGTCGGCGTCATCGAGCAGGGTGCGGTGTGGGTGCCGTCGTGGATGCGCCAGATGGAAGCCGCATTCGACGCCTTCGGTCGCCACGAGGAGCGGCTGCGTAGCCTGTCGATGCGACCGAGCGACTATGTACGCCGCCAGATCCGGTGCACGCCGTACCCGACCGAGGATGTCAGCTGGATCATCGACAACGCCGGGCCCGAGGTCTGCATGTTCTCGTCTGACTACCCTCATGTGGAGGGCGGGCGGCGACCGATCGAACGATTCGAAGCGAGCCTGGCGAAGACCTCCAGCGAGGCCCGCCAAGCCTTTTACCACGACAACTTCGTCGACGTCATGGGCGCTGGCCTCGGCGTGCTGCAGCACTGACGGGAACTACATGACGGGTCCGGCTTCGATGGGGTCGCCGAGTAGGTAGCGAGCGCCGGCCCCGCGCCGGGCAGCGCGATCGTCGATGTTGTAGAGCTCGCAGGTGTCGAGCGACAGGCATCCGCAGCCGATGCACCCGTCGAGTCGCTCGCGCAGCATCTCCAGTTCGGCAATCTGCTCGTCGATGCGCGGCAACCACGCACTGGAGATGTCATCCCAGTCATCACGAGTCGGCGTGCGCTGCGATGGCAACGACTTCAGCGCTGCGGAGATCTCGTCGAGCGACAGACCGATTCGCTGGGCGACCCGAATGAAAGCGACTCGGCGCAAGGCGTCGGAGCGATAGCGGCGATGACCCGAATCGTTGCGCTCTGATTGGATCAAACCGTTGGCCTCATAGAACCGCAGGGCCGATGTACTCACGCCGGCGCGTGTGGCCAGTTCCCCGACGGAGAAACGCTTGACTTCAACCATGGTTGAAGTTCTACCGTCACCACCCATGACTGCCTCGTCAACCGCTACGGATATCACTACCCCCACGCTGGTCGCCCACCTCGACGACTTGCCGGTCGGCTCGATGAAGCTGGTGCGCGTCGACGACCATCGGCTGTGCCTGGTCAGAACCTCGCAGGGTGTGTTCGCGCTCGACCATGCGTGTCCACACGAGGGCTACGGGATGACGCAAGGGTCGCTCGACGGCAATCTGATCACCTGTGCATGGCACAACTGGAAGTTCCGTGTCGACGATGGGACGTGCGTCGTGGGTGAGGAAGACATCAACACCCATGAGACGACCATCGCCGACGATGGCGCCGTACAGGTCACCCTGCGGCGCCCGGATCCCCAGAGTGTGCAGCCGCGCTTGCTTGCCAGCCTGCGCCGCGGCGTCGAACGTGACTACATCGGACAGGTCAGTCGCGATGTCGTGCGCCTGCTGCAAGCCGACGCCAACCCCGGCGAGCTGGTGTGGGAGGCGGTTCAACACGGCGCACCCCGCGCCGATTTCGGATGGGGGCACTCGATCGCCTCGGCCACCGACTGTCTGGCGATGGTCGATCTCTACGAGGGCGACCAGCGAGCCCTACCGATCGTGCAGGCGATCGCCGGGATAGCCGAGACCGAACGAGATCGACCGGTCAATCCCCTGCCCGACCCGGTCCGCAGACTTCCGGCCGACCCACTCGACGAGTTCCGCCGAGCGGTCGAGACCGAACAGCTCGAACAGGCACAGGCGTTGGTACGTGGTGCGATCGCCACCGGCTTCGCCGCGACCGACTTGCGACCCTGGTTCACCGCGGTTGCCAGCGACCACCTGCTGTCGTACGGCCACGGAGCGATCTACTGTCAAAAGGCGTTCGAGTTGCTCGACATGATCGGCTGGGAAGCTGCCGACACCGTGTTGCCATACCTCGTGCCAACCATCGTGTACGGCACCCGCGAGGATCTGCTGCCCTACACCCGGCCATTTGTGCGAGCGCTCGCCGGAACCGATATTGCTGCACTGGCGCACGTGCCCAGCGACGACGGATGGAGCGACGACGGAAGCCTGCTGACGACGCTGCTGGGCAAGGACCGCAAGGCCGTGGTTCCGGCCGTCGCCGACGCCATGCGCAGCGGAGCAGGTGTCGACGGTGTTCTCGATGTCGTCGTCGAGACCGTCGGCGAGCGGATGATGCGCTACGACCTCGCGGGCGAACACGACCTACTCGACGACTTCGGCTGGCTCGACATCACGCACGGTCTCACCTACGCGCACGCCGCGCGATGGCACCACCGCCAGTCGCCGGGGACCGACACCGTCCGCTTGACGATGTTCACTGCCTTCCTCGCCCAGTGGACAGGTCGCCACGAATGGCACACCAAGGTGGCCGAGCGCGACGACGGCCGTCGGTTCAGCGGCACAGTCGTCGAGGCCGGCGCGGCGCTGCAGCGCGAGGCGCTGCTCGACAATGCGTCGGCCTTCATCGTCTACGCCCACGGGATCAAAACCAGCCGCGCCGCGGCACAAGAAGCGGCCAGAAGTGGCTCGATGTTGCCGCTGCAGGCGGCCGCTCGCCTGCTCGATTCGCCCAGGCTCGAGCGTTTCGTCGCCGCCAATGTGGCTCGGTCGATCGAGTTCCTGGCCGGGCGCGCGCCCCGCGATGAATGAGCTGGCGAACCCTCAAGCTCGATCTCCTGTGTAGGTCGAGGTTGAGGGTGCCTGGACAGCTGACTCTGTATACGCGTAAAATATCGAAATTGTCAAGAATTCGTAAAGTCTCCTGCGCGTCCTGCCGAAACAATGACATGTCTCGGACCCAACGATTGTTGCTGGTTGCCTCCCTGTCAGCCATCTCGCTCACCACCCTGACCCTGCATTCCCCCGCGTCTGGGACCGATTCGGTCTCCGCGCCCACCGAGTACGTCGTCAAGAACGGTGACTTCCTCGCCGGAATCGCTGCCAAGGTCGGGGTGGCACTGCCCGATCTGCTGACCGTCAACAACCTCACGGCGAAGAGCTTGATCCTGCCGGGCGACAAACTGACCGTCCCGACCGGCGCGACCCGACCCACGCCGACAGCCGCAATTCCGTCGGGTCCAGTTGCCGGCGGAATCGTGTACACGGTCAAGAACGGCGACTTCCTGTTGGGCATTGCCACTACGTACAAGGTCACCCTGGCGGATCTGCTCGCCGTCAACAAGATCACCGTCAGGAGCGTGATCAGCCCCGGACGACAACTCGCACTGCCGGCCAACGCGGTTGCTCCGCAGGCCGCAGCCCCAGCGGCTACGCCCGGCCCGGCAGCCAGCAACGTGACCTACACGGTCAAGTTCGGCGACTTCCTGGCCGGCATCGCCTCGAAGTACAAAGTCAAGCTCACCGATTTGCTCGCCGTCAACAAGCTCACGGCCAACAGTCTGATCCTTCCGGGCACCACCTTGGCAATGCCGTCGGGCGCTGTCGCACCAGCGACTTCTACTGCTGGCGCTGCGTCGGTGCAGACCGCAAGCGGGCCTGCCGGTGTCATCGTCGCCTATGCCTATGCCCAGTTGGGCAAGCCATATCGCTTCTTCACGGCCGGCCCGAACACCTTCGATTGCTCCGGCCTGGTCAAGGCCGCGTACGCCCAGGTCGGCATCGTGACGATCCATCAAGCCGCATCACAGGCGAAATCAGGCACAGCGGTCGACTTCTGGAGCGAGCCCATCAAGCCAGGCGATCTGGTGTTCATGGCTCCCAAAGGCACCGACCAAATCAGCCATGTCGGTATCGCCGTCGATGCAACGCGTTGGATTCACTCCCCGAGGCCGGGCGATGTCGTGCGCCTCGGTCCGATCCCGCCGAAGGGCATGCTCAGCACGGTTCGGCGGCTGATTCCCTGAGCTCAGGCGGCGCTCACATTCGCGCTGTTTGCGGTGCGTCGAGGTCGTCGACG
>JAYTZE010000211.1:0-1852 GCA_043742385.1 Ilumatobacteraceae bacterium | reverse complement strand
TCGGCGCCGGGGCACCTGACCCCGAGGCGGGGGGGGTGGGCACCGGCGCTCGGCTGGCCGAGGCCGTGATGTCGATCGACGCAGAATCGCTGTTGTCGGTCGGGTCGGGGTCAGTCGAAGTAGCCGTGACGGTCGCCGTGTTGGTGACCGTGCCCGGTGCTGCCGACGCAACCACGCGGACCTGCACCACGACACGAACGGTCGCGTTGAGGGCCAAACTCGCAGCAGTGCACTGCACCGAGCTGGTGGTGTTGGTGCAGCTGAGACCGGCGGTCGGGAAGGCACCGATCACTTGGAACTGTGATGGGATGCTGTCGCTGACCGTCAAGTTGGTTGCCACGTCGGGACCGTGGTTGGTGATATCGAGGACCCAATTGAACTCGCCACCGGCGACGGCCGTGCCCACCGACACCGACTTGTCGATCGACAGGTCGGCCTGACGCACGATCGGTGTGTTCTCGTCGTCGGTTGCGGTGACCACAGTGCCCGGCCCGCTCGCTAGCACCTGCGGTTCGACGACAGCCGTTGCCGTGGCGATGTTGTCAACACTGGAGCCGAGGAAAGCGGGGTCGAGCACAACGGTGATCTTGATCACCGGCGCAACGAGAGGACCCGGCTGCAGCTCTTGGCCGTACGTGCAGACCACCGGATCAGCTTGCGGACAGCTCCACGGGCTTGCCGCGGTGACCGACTGGAAGATCAGTTCGTTGGGAAGATCATCGGTCATCACCAAGTTGGCAAGAAATGTCGAGGGGCCGGTGTTGGTGACCTGGATGTTGTACGAGAAGGTCTGACCCGGCCGGATCGGGCCGGTGACATCGTCTTGCTTGTCGATCGCCAACGTGGCCGCGCGTGTGACGTCAGTGGTTTCGCAGTCGACATTGTTGTTGGTGGCGCCGCAGACCGGCACACAACCAGCACCGACACAGGCCGGGTCCTGAGGGGTGTCGACAAAGGCCAGGTTGGTGTACACGCCGCTCGCGGCACCGGGGAGAACCCTGACCGGCACCGTCAGCACGACCGGTGGATCCAAGACCTGCAGATTGGCCGGGTCGATCACACAGGTCAGCGTCTGGCCGACGGCTGTGCAACCGCCGGGCAGCGGCGAGTCGAAGACGAAGCCGACGGGGAGTTTGTCGGTCACCGTCACATCTTCAGTTGGCGATGCGTCGCGGGGGCCAAGATTGTCGACGGTGATGGTGTAGTTGAAGGCTTGTCCACCGGCCACATGCGCCAGACCATCGTCGCTCTTGGTGATCAACAGATCGATTGGATCGTCGTCGTTGACCACGATACACGTCACGTTCTGGCCGAGAGCCAGGGTGACACCACCGTTGTACGTCACGACAGCCTCGGGATCATCGTTGTCGTCGCAGGCGATGTCGATCAGGCGGTAATCGTCGAACGGCACCTCGCTGATGATGCGTTTGCCTGCCACAACCAGATTTGGTTCACCCTGGATGACGATGGCGCCGTCGATCATCAGATCGAAATCGCCTCGCAGGGCCTGGCCACCGTCATTGTTGATCACAGCCTTGATCAGTGTCAGGGTCGGTGCCATGGCGACGTTGAAGACGGTGCACTTGACATCTTGCCCGGCATCGACAGTGATGGTTCCGGCAACATCGGTGAGTCCGGTTTGGGTGACGACGTCGACGCAGGCGATGTCGGTCTGGAGGTAGCCGGCGCGGCCCAACTCGGTGATGGTGTGTTCGCCTGCAGAGACCTCGTGGGCCACACCTTGCACGGCGCTGACCTCATCGATGAACAATTGGAAGTCGGCAGGGGTCTTCGTGCCACCCCATGTATTGTCCACGACCTTGACAACCGTGATGGTCGAGACATCCACGGC
>JAYTZE010000210.1:0-16274 GCA_043742385.1 Ilumatobacteraceae bacterium | reverse complement strand
CACGGTGCTGCCCGCCGAGGCAGGGGAGGTCGATGAGGCCCTTCATCAAGCGCTTGCGGCACCGCCGGACGATCGACGCACACACGTCGCCCACGTTGTCGCAGCCAACCCGCGATCGCTGAACGCGTGGGCGGCACTCGGCGCGCTAGGTCGCGACGAGATCGAGCGCTACGCAGCGTTCCGGGTGGGATACCACCGTGGTCTCGATGCCCTGCGCGCCAACGGATGGCGAGGATCCGGCTACGTGCGCTGGGTCGACGAGACCAATCGGGGGTTCTTGCGCTGTCTACGCGGCCTCCAGCAGATGGCTGCATCTATCGGTGAACGAGACGAGGCTGATCGCATCGCCCTGTTTATGCAGCAACTCGACCCCACCGGCATTCCCGCCACCGGGTGATCGGCGCGTGACGCCCGCTCCGATCGGCGCGGTGTTGTGCGGTGGAGCCAGCCGACGCATGGGTGTCGACAAGGCAACCATCCCGATCGATGGCGTGGCGATGGCGCGCCGTATGGCCGACACATTGGTGGCAGCCGGGTGCTCGCAGGTCGTCGCGATCGGCGGCGACCCCGCGTTGCTACGCGACCTCGGACTCGACTACATCGACGACGAGTTTCCCGGTGAAGGTCCCCTCGGCGGCATCGTCACCGCGCTCGCGGTCGGATCACCAGCGGTCGTAGTTGCCTGCGATCTCCCAAGGCTTCGCGCCGCGACCGTGACAGAGTTGGTCGTGGAACTGGGTGGTCACGATGCTGCCGTTGCCTTCACCGATCGCGCTGAGCCGCTCTGCGCGGTGTGGTCGTCTCGCGCCGCTGCGGTGCTGCGAGGGAAATTCGAGTCAGGTGAGCGCGCCGTGCACAGGGCGATCGACGGCCTCGACATCGCCTGGGTGACGGTGACTGCGACCGACCTTCGCAACATCAACACGCCCGGCGACCTGCGAAACCTCTAACCTGAGCGGTTCATGGCTATTTCCGAAGTGAGTGTCGAGGAGCTCGAAGCAGCGCTGCAATCGGGCGCCCGACTCATCGACGTCCGCGAATCCGACGAGTACGAGGCCGGTCATGTACCAGGCGCCGTACTGGTGCCTCTGGGTGCGGTGCCGACTGCGCTTGATCGCTTTGCCTCCGGTGAGACCAACTACGTGATCTGCAAGACCGGCGGCCGCAGCTACCGGGCATGCGAGTTCCTGGTCGACCAAGGCCTCGACGCGGTCAACATCGAAGGTGGCACGATGGCGTGGATCATCAGCGGGCGCGGCACCGTGGCCGGGGATCAGCCTGCGTGACGTATCGCTGGGTCGATTCGCAGTCGGAATTCGTCGCGCTCATCGGCCGCCTTTGTGCTGAACCGCGCTACGCACTCGATACCGAGTTCCATCGCGAACGTACCTACTTTCCGAAACTCGCGCTCATGCAATTCGCGACCGCTGATGGAGAAACGACCTTGGTCGACCCGTTGGCCGTCGACCTTTCGGCTCTCCGACGGCTGTTCGAAAGCGAGGCAGTTGCCGTTCTGCATGCTGCCCAGCAGGATCTCGACGTTTTGACGCACGCGTGCGGCGCAGTCCCGGCCAGGATGTACGACACCCAGCTGGCATCGGGATTTCTGGGTTACAGCACCCCGTCTCTGGTGTCGTTGCTGATGGCCGAGTTGAAAGTGTTGGCTGCCAAGGGCGACCGCCTCACAGACTGGTTGCGCCGCCCACTGACGGCCGAGCAGCTGGTCTATGCAGCTGCCGATGTCGACCATCTGCTGGCCCTCCAGGATCAACTTGACGCTCAGCTGAACCAGCTCGGACGTTCCGAGTGGGTCGCCGCAGCGTGCGAGGAACTGCGTCAACGTCCTGCGTCGGGCACCGATCCCAGCATGGCCTGGCTCCGGATCAAAGACGTGCGCATGCTCAAACCCCGTGCCCGCGGGGTGGCGAGGGCCGTCTGCGAGTGGAGAGAACGGCGGGCGATGTCGGTCGACGTGCCGGTTCGCCAGATACTGCCCGATCTGGCCGTGCTGGGGATCGCCCAGCGGCAGCCGAAAACCACGCTCGATCTCGTGCAAGCCCGTGGTGTCGACGAGCGGCACAGCAAAGGAAACTTGGGAAAGGAAATCCTCGAGGCGGTCGCCGAAGGCCAGCGCAGCGACGTCGATCTGCCCACGCCCGACGGCGAGGAGCTGGACCGGCAGCTGCGTCCCGCCGTGGCACTCATTTCGGCGTGGATGGCCGATTTGGCACGGAAGCAGCGGGTTGACACCACGCTGCTGTCAACGCGGGCCGACTTGGTCGCGCTGCTTCGCGGCGACAGCGACGCCCGCCTGCTGCAGGGTTGGCGCGCCGAGCTGGTCGGCGATGGAATCCAGCGGCTCGTGCAAGGCAAGGCCGGGCTGACGTTCGATGGTCGAGACGGGCTACGCCTGATCGATGTCGTCGGCAGCTAGCCGCGCGCTTGCTTGCGAAGTTTTGACCACAGTGCGTCGAACGCGCGGCTGACATCCGCAGAGCGGGCCCCGAACGAATGGATCGAACGCCGTTCGCCGATTGCCTGATTGACAATGACGCGCTGGGGAATCGAGGGTTGCCAAATGGTCTTGCGCCCGACGATGCGGGCCAACTCGTCGTAGCGCCGGTCTGCCTCACCGCTGATCGGCGGAACCTTGTTGACGACGACACCAGCCAGCTCGAGATCGGAGTTGTGGGTGTTCCAGATGTCGTCGATCGCGTCGGCGACAGCGCCTATGCCGCGCAATCCGAGGGCGGCCGGCTCGACCACGATCAGCGCGAGATCTGCCGCAATCAAACCGCTCAGCGTCAGATTACCCAACGAGGGCGGGCAGTCGATCAAGACGGCGTCGTAGTCGGCGGCGATGTGTCGCAGAGCTCGGCGCAAGCGTTTGGGCCTGCCGGCCTCATGATCCTGCAGGCTCGGGGCCGACGGGACCAGGTCGACCTCCAGTCCCCAGTGCGACATCACGACGTTGATCGGGGCCCGGCCAGGACCAACAGCGTCGGCAGTCGAGGGCCGGTCATCAGCCGGGTCGTGGCCGAGGACCCAGGTGCTCGAACGCTGCGGGTCGAGATCGACGACCAGCACCCGGTCGCCTGCGTGGGCCGCCGCCGAGGCGAGACCGAGGGTGACGGTGGTCTTGCCGACCCCGCCTTTTTGGTTCAACAGCGCAACAATTCGACCCATCGGGGTCATCGTGCCATACCGGGCGGGTTGGGTGACACCCGCTACCTGGGAGGATGCCGCACGTTGGGTCTCCAACCCGGTAGAGTGGCAGCCAATGTCAACTCTCTAGGTTCGGGAGCCCTACCGTGAAGAAGGGTCGTCATCGCCGCTTCGAAGAAGCGCGAAAGCTTAAACAAGCTGGTCCCAGTGCATTCGATCTGGGATTCGGAAGTAACGATCATCGTCAACCGACACAAGACGACGAGTACGCCGCGCTTGCGGAGAAGTACGGCGTCACGTTCGATGACGATGAGGAAGACGAGTCCGACGACTGAACCTCAAAGAAGCTGGCATTGTCCGCCTCACCACCCCCTGAATGGTCATGTCTACTTCTCTCCGTAACGTTGCTCTGGTCGCCCATGTCGATCACGGCAAAACCACACTCGTCGATGCTCTACTGCGCGCTACGGGTACCTTCGCGGCCCACCAGGCGGTGGTCGACCGTGTCATGGACTCCAACGATCAAGAGCGTGAGCGCGGTATCACCATATTGGCCAAGGCCGCCTCAATCACATGGAAGGGCGTCAAGATCAACTTGGTCGACACGCCTGGACACGCCGACTTCGGCGGCGAGGTCGAGCGCGCCCTGACGATGGTCGACGGGGTGCTGCTGCTCGTCGATGCCGCCGAGGGCCCCCTGCCGCAGACCCGCTACGTGCTGCAAAAGGCGCTGGCACTCGACCTTCCGGCCATTGTCATCATCAACAAGGTCGACCGCGGCGATGCCCGCGCCGACGAGGTCCTCGATGAGATCTACCAGTTGTTCATCGATCTCGACGCCGGTGACCACCACATCGATTTCGAGATCATCTCAGCCGTAGCTCGCGAGGGCAAAGCCGTCCGGGGTATCGGCATGCCAGGCGACGATGCCGATCTGGCACCGCTGCTCGACACCATCATCGAGGCGATTCCCGCGCCAAGCGGCGATCCGACGGCGCCGTTGCAGGCGATGGTCACGACTCTCGACGCCAGCGACTATCTCGGCCGTCTAGCCATCGGTCGTGTCGTCAATGGTGTCATGCGTCGCGGCGAAACTGTCGCGTTGCTCGAGGCCGAGTTCCACGAGGGTGAAGCACCACTGAAGCGTCGCCTGACGCAGCTGATGGCGTTCGAGGGTGTCAGCCGCAACGAGGTCGACGAGTTGTCAGCCGGTGATCTGTTCGTGGTCGCCGGCTTCCCCGAGGTCGAGATCGGCGACACCATCGCCTCGTCCGACGATCCGGTCGCCCTCACACGACTGACGGTCGACGAGCCGGTGCTGCGCATGACCTTCGGTGTCAACACCTCGCCGTTCGCAGGTCGCGATGGTAAGTACGTCACCAGCCGACACCTCGTTGATCGGTTGAACAAAGAGTTGCTCGGCAACGTCTCCATCAAGCTGTTCGAGACCGGCTCACCCGACATCATCGAGGTCGCCGGCCGTGGCGAATTGCAGTTGGCAGTGCTGATCGAGTCGATGCGCCGCGAGGGCTACGAGCTGCAGGTCAGCCGGCCGGAAGTCATCACGAAGGAAGTCAACGGTAAGAAGTTCGAGCCTCAAGAACGCGGCGTGTGCGACGTGCCCGACGAACACGTCGGTACGGTCACGCAAGAACTCGCGCCGCGCAAGGGTCGTATCACCGATCTGCGCACGGGCGACGCTGGCCGCACGATCGTGACGTTCGAATGCCCGAGCCGCGGCCTCATTGGCTTCCGTTCGTTGCTGATGACCACAACTCGCGGTACTGCACTCCTGCACCAGCACCACATGGGTTGGATGCCTTGGGCAGGCGACATGCCCGACTCACGTGGCGGGGCAATGGTCAGTGACCGTGTCGGTCAGACTACGGGCTACGCGCTTGACAAACTGCAGCTCAGCGGTCAGTTCTTCGTCGCTCCTGGCGAACAGGTGTACGAGGGCATGGTCGTGGGCGAATGTGCGCGCGACGACGAGATGGTCGTCAATGCTGTGCGGCCGAAGGAGAAGAACAACATCCGCACGCACAGCCACGACGACGCCGTGAAGCTACCGACGCCCAAGATTCACACCCTTGAGACGGCCATCGAATGGATCGTCGAAGACGAACTCGTCGAAGTGACCCCAAAGGCGATCCGCATCCGTAAGCGCCATCTTGCCTTGGAAGAACGCAGAAAAGCCAACAAGAAGGTCAGCGCCTAGTCCGCGATCGCTCAGGCGCACGCAATCTTCGCCCGGCCGAACTGGGCAGCCCCGGAACCGTACGTAGCGTTCCGGCGCTGCCCGATTCATCCAAATGTTGACGATTCGCGATCACGAGGATTGAATCCGGCAAGTGACCAGCGTCAGTCGCCGATCGGCGACAGCAGATGGTCAGCGGCACGATGTGACGCTTCGAAGCCGAGACCTGAGCGGCATCCGCAGTCGGGGCAACAGCCCCCTTGTATACGCCCGCAACTTGCTCGAACTCCGAGAGCTGATCGTCTCGGTTGGCGCCCCGTGCTGGGCGTACGGGTCGACGGCGGCTGCCCTCGATGGCTTCGATGGGTTCCATCTAGAGCCGCCCTTTCACATCGTGGTCCCGCGGGATAGATCGGTGAATCGGATCGGGCATGTCATTCACCGCAGTCGCGACATCAGCCGGCTCGACGTAGCCGAGGTGGATGGCGTCCCGACAATGTCTGCGACCAGAACCCTCATCGATCTGGCTGGGTCAGAGACCAGGGAGCGACTGGCGGCCGCAGTCGATAGCGCGTTGCGCGATCGACTGACGAGCGAGGACTTCCTACACAGACGAATCGTCGAGCTTCGCCGCCGAGGTCGCGCCGGACTGAGCGATCTCGTGACGGTGTTGGAAGGAAACGAAATCACCAGGGGTGGTCACTCGTGGCTCGAGCGTCGTTTCTTGGTGTTGCTGGCTGAGATGGGTTTGCCGAGACCGCTGACCCAAGCGGTCGTGGGTAGCCGGAGTCTGCGACTGATTCGAGTCGACTGTCGATTTCCTGGCACCAACGTCGTGGTGGAGTTGCTGGGCTATCGCTTTCACCGCACCGTGATGCAGATGCAGAACGACGCCGAACGGATGAATCGAATGATTCTCGACGGGTTTCGTCCGCTGCAGTGCACCTACACCGACGTTGCGAGCGAGTCACCGACCATGATGGCCTCGGTCCGGGAGGCTCTCACCGCCAGCCTCACCGGCGGTCCTGCCAGCCGAACTGCGCAGCCCCGGAAGCGTACGTAGCCTTCTGGGGCTGCCCAGATCTGTGCAAGCCACGGTGAGGTCGACGGTTTGGGCGAACCGTTAGCGGCGGATGGCGGGATGAGGCAGGGGAGTCCACTTTGGGCGTTCGAGCAGGGCGACCATCTGGTTGTATGGCTCCTGGCCGACCATCTCGATGATCTCCTCGCGTAGGTAGGCATAGGCCGGCACACCGCCAACGAAGGCGTCGTCACTCTCGGTGCACCACCAATGAAAGTCGGCACCACCGTCGCCCCAATCACGTCGCTTCCACTCCCGAAGGGTCGACGTGAGGTAGCCGTTGTCGTCGGTGTGATGCTCGAGACGCAGCGGTAGCTGCCAACACACGTCTGGCTTCCAATCGATGTAACGCTCGCCGGCCTCGACGGCTGCGATATGCAAGGCACAGCCCGCGCCACCTTCGAAGTCGGGCTCGTTGTGGAAGATGCACGCGCCGCGCACGACCCGCGTCTTGGTGGCGCCGTCCTCGGTCTCGAGGACGCCCTTGCTGTGGCCCTTCTTGTAGTTCTGCCAGTGCCGGGGTTCCAGACGGGTCAGCACGTCGAGCACTGTCTGCACATCGGCGTCGTCGATGAAGTGGGCACCGTGGCTACAGCAACCCTGGGCCAGGTCCGTGGCATCCTCGTCGAGCACCCCCTTGCAGCCGGCCCCGTAGATGCAACTCCAATTGGAACGCAGAAATGTCGCGTCGAACACCCATGTGCGGCGCTCGTGGTTGTCTTCGAAGCTGATCCATTCGTGCCGATCGAGCGGCTGGACGAGCGACGTGTCGGAATGCTTGGGCACGCGCTGAAACTACCTCGGTAGGCTGGCAACTCCATGGCTGCACCACCACAGAATGCCGATCAACTGCGCGACGCCTTCATCGAATTCTTCGCTGCGCGCGCCCATGCCGTGGTGCCATCGGCCAGTCTGATCCCGCACGATCCGACCGTGTTGTTCACCGTTGCGGGCATGGTGCCGTTCAAGCCCTTCTTCGTCGGCGACGAAGCTCCGCCGTACAAACGCGCTGTCAGCAGCCAGAAGTGCGCTCGTGCTGGAGGCAAGCACAACGATCTCGACGACGTCGGACGCACCAAGCGCCACCTCGTGTTCTTCGAGATGCTCGGCAACTTCAGCTTCGGCGACTACTTCAAGAGCGAGATCATCCCGTGGAGTTGGGAGTTGACCACCGAGACCTTCGGCATCGACGGCGACCGCTTGTGGATTACCGTGCACGACAGCGACGACGAGGCCGAGGCGATCTGGCACGAGCAGGTCGGCGTGCCGATGGAACGCATTCAACGCCTCGGCGACAAGGACAACTTCTGGCAGATGGGCGACACCGGCCCATGCGGTCCGTGCAGCGAGATCCACATCGACCGCGGCCCCGCGTTCGGTCCCGACGGTGGGCCCCTGGGTGACCCGCACGGCGACCGATTCATGGAGTTCTGGAACCTCGTGTTCATGCAGTACAACCAGGCTCCCGATGGCAGCCGCACCCTGCTTCCAAAGCCGTCGATCGACACTGGCCTCGGCCTGGAGCGAATGCTGTGCTTGCTGCAGGGCGTTGATGCGGTGTGGGAAACCGACCTCATGTTGCCGCTCATCGACCAGGCCTGCAGCCTGACCGGAAAGACGTACGCCGCGGGCGACTACACCGATCGCGACACGTTTGCGATGCGCGTGCTGGCCGAGCACGCCCGCAGCAGCACCATGCTGGTCAGCGACGGAGTGTTCCCGTCGAACGAAGGTCGCGGCTACGTCCTGCGACGAATCATCCGCCGTGCGGTTCGCTACGCGTACCTGCTCGGCACCGAGAAGTTGGTCATGCCGTCGCTCGTCGAGACGGCCGTCGACCTCATGGGCAACGCCTACCCCGATGTCTCCAAGAACCGCGACTTCATCGTCGGTGTTCTGACACGCGAGGAGGAGCGTTTCCGCCAGACGTTGAAGAATGGTCTGTCGATTCTCGAGGACGAGTTGAGCGGCGATCGCACCGAGTTGCCGGGCTCAACAGCGTTCCTGCTGCACGACACCTACGGATTCCCGCGGGAACTCACCGAAGAGATCGCCGGCGAGCGCAACATCGCAGTCGACAACGCAGGTTTCGACACGGAGATGAAAGCCCAGCGCGAACGAGCCAAGGCTGCGCGCAGAGGCAACGCGACCGACGATGATCGTCTCGAGGTGTACCGCGAGATCGTCGAACAGTTCGGCATCACCGAGTTCCTCGGCTACACCGCCGACACAACCGAATCGCGCCTGCTGGCTGTCGTCGACAACGACGACGGAACCGTCGAACTGTTTCTGGATCGCACGCCTTTCTACGCCGAGAGCGGTGGGCAGGTCGGTGACACCGGCACGATTCGGTCGGCCGACGGCGGCCTTGCCGAGGTACTCGATACCACGTTTGCCCTCCCGGGCCTGCGACGGCACACCGCTCGGATCGCCAGCGCTGTGCTACAGGCGGGTACGCCGGTGACAGCGACGATCGACGTGGGTCGTCGGGCGGCAATCCGCCGGAATCACACAGGCACGCACGTGCTGCACTACGCGTTGCGCAGGGTGTTGGGCGAACACGTGAAGCAAGCCGGGTCGTTGGTCGCCCCTGACCGACTTCGCTTCGACTTCAGCCACTACGACGCCGTGACCGACGCCGAGATTGCCGAGATCGAACGGATTGCGAACGGCGAGACGCTCACCAACGCTCCGGCGCGGGCGTTCGAGACCACAAAGGACGAAGCCACAGCTCTGGGAGCGATCGCCTTCTTCGGTGACAAATACGGAGAGATCGTCAGGGTCCTCGAGGTTGGAAACTCGATCGAACTGTGCGGTGGAACTCATGTGCGCGCTGCTGGTGACATCGGCTTGATCAAGATCGTCAGCGAGTCGTCGATCGGCTCGAACCTGCGACGCATCGAAGCGGTGACCGGTGAGAACTCGGTTCGACTGCTGCAGCGCGACGAGAAACTGGTTGCTGATGCGGCACGACTCGTTGGCTCGACCACCGACGAACTGGTCGGCGGCGTGCAGCGCCGTCTCGACGAGATCAAGGCGCTGCACGATGAGATCAAGACCCTACGCGGTCAGTTGGCCAGCGGCCGGGCTGCTGAGCTGGCGACGGGAGCGGCGGACGGTGTCGTGGTCAGCAGGGTCGATGGCATCAGCCCGGGTGATCTGCGCGATCTCGCGGTCGCCGTGCGCCAGCAGGCCGGCGTGCACACCGTGGTACTTGGCGGGGTCACCGATACCGGTGGCGTATCGCTGGTTGCGGCGGTGACCAACGAATCGAGCAAGATCGCAGGCGACCTGATCAAGGATGCGGCCAAGGCAGTAGGTGGCGGTGGCGGCGGCAAGGGCGATATCGCCACGGCCGGCGGCAAGAACCCGGCGGGTCTCGACGAAGCGTTGCGCCTTGCTGCGGAGGCGGCCGACAAGTGACCTGTCCGGCGACTCGCGCCCTCGGCCTCGATCTAGGGTCGAAGCGCATCGGGGTGGCCATCGGGGATCGCACCGGCACTATTGCCTCCCCACTGCAGGTATTGCAGCGCAGCGACAGCGTGCGACGCGATCATCAGGCGATTGCCGAGTTGGTCGTCGAGGAGGAGGCCGACATCGTGGTGGTCGGCCTGCCGTTGAACATGAACGGGAGTACCGGGCCTGCCGCGCAGGCTGCCATCGACGAGGCCTCGGCGCTGGCTACCGTTGTGGACGTGCCTGTAGTGACCTTCGACGAGAGACGCACGACGGTGACTGCGGATCAGGCGATGATCGAAGCCAACATGCGCGCCCAGGCGCGGCGACGCATCGTCGACAAGATCGCTGCCGCAGTGATGTTGCAGAACTGGCTCGATGCGGGAGGGCCTCGGTGAGTCGGCGCGGCCCACTGTTGGAGGAACGTGAGTGGCAACACGATCCTTGGGACGATCCCGACGTCACCGACGCGCTGGTGATCGAACGCCCTCGGCGCTCGCACCGGTCGATCAAGTACGTCGTCTATTTCGCCGGTGTGGTCGCGATCGCCGGTCTCATCGTGGCCGGATGCGTCGGGATGTGGTACCTCCGTCAGGTCAATCCGTCGGGCGACCCGGGTCCCGTGGAGGTGTTCAGAGTGTTGCCGACCGACTCGGTCGACACCGTTTCCGAGCGGTTGCAGGATCGCGGACTCATCAGCAACGCCAGGGTTTTCCGTTACTACGTCGACCACAATGACGGCCTCACGCTCACGCCCGGCGACTACGAGCTGCGCCCACGCGATCACATCGGCAACGTCATGCGGGTGCTGCGCACGCCGCCATCGTTGACGTATACCAAGGTCACCTTCCCCGAAGGCTTCACGCTCCAGAAGATGAGCGAACGCCTCTCTGCGAAGCTGCCGCGCATCGACCCATTGGCCTTCATGACAGCCGTCACCGATGGCTCGATCCGGTCGCCGATACCGGGTCAACCCGAGGGGCTCACCTCACTCGAGGGACTCCTTTTCCCCGACACGTACCAGATCTCGGCCGACGAGTCGCCCAGCCATCTCGCCCAGCGCATGGTCGACCTGATGGACCTCGTAGTGCGTCAGGAGAATGTGGTCGACAAGGCGTTCCCTCTGCAACTGTCCGCGTACCAGGTGTTGATCATCGCCTCGATGATCGAGCGAGAAGCCAAGGTCGACGAGGACCGCCCGAAGATTGCTCGGGTCATCCTCAATCGTTTGGCAATCGGCATGCCGCTGCAGATCGACGCCACGTTGCTGTACGGGCAGCCCGCCGGGGCGTCACCTACCGCTCTGAGCCAGATCGATACGCCGTACAACACATACATGCACACCGGCCTGCCTCCCACCCCGATTGCGAATCCAGGCCGGGCCTCGATCCAGGCCGCGGTCACTGCGGCACCTGACCCATCGCAGGGTGACCCAATCTGCGTTGCTCTTCCCGATCCGAAGGATTGTCACTACCTGTTCTACGTGGTGGCCGACGAGGATGGTCGCCACGCCTTTGCGGCGACACTCGAACAGCACGAGATCAACGTGCAGCACGCTCGCGATCTCGGGTTGCTGGGGTGATCTCGGCCAGCACACGTGTTGCCGCGGTCATCGGCTGCCCGGTGCGTCACAGCCTGTCACCGGCATTGCACAATGCCGGATTTGCCGCCATGGGTGTCGACTGGGTGTACACCGCATTCGACGTTGCTCCCGGCGCTGCTGGCGCAGCGCTCGACGCGATGCGCGCGCTGGGCCTTGGCGGTCTCTCGGTCACAATGCCGCACAAGGAGGCGGTCGCCGACCTGGTGGACGAGCTCGATCCGGCGGCCGGCGCACTGCGTAGCGTCAACACGGTCGTACCGATCGGCGATGGACGGCTGAAAGGATTCAGTACAGACGGTGCCGGATTCGTCGCTTCGCTCGTCGCTCAGCAGGTGGAGATCGGTGGAAAGCAGGTGGGTGTGCTCGGCGCCGGTGGTGCGGCACGCGCGATCATCCATGCACTGATGCGCGCTGGCGCGGCGACGATCATCGTCGTCAACCGCTCAGCCGCGCGAGCGGGCGCCGCCGTCGAACTGGCGGGCGGAATCGGCCGGGTCGGCAGTCCGGACGACATCGGCCTTTGCGACATCGTCGTCAACGCGACGTCGGTCGGCATGGGCACCGATGAGCTGCCCTGCGACATCAGCGCACTGCATTCGGGGCAGGTCGTCGCTGACATCGTGTATCACCCGCGGACCACGGCGTTGCTTTCTGCGGCCGACAAGGCGGGAGCCCGCATCGTCGAGGGGCTTGGGATGCTGGTGCACCAGGCTGTGCTGCAACAACAACTATGGACCGGTGTCAGCGCCGAAGCGGCAGTGATGTGGGCCGCAGCAGAGCGGGAGTTGGCATCGCGAGGCCAGTAGCCTTGAGCTGATGCTTCGATACCTCACCGCCGGCGAATCGCATGGTCAGGCCTTGGTCGTGATCATCGAAGGCCTACCCGCTGGGTTGTCGATCACGGTTGAAGAGATCCAGGCAGAGATGGCTCGGCGTCGCCTCGGTTACGGCCGCGGCCCTCGCCAGAAGTTCGAGCAGGACGAGCTCACCCTGCTCGGTGGCGTTCGCCATGGCCGGACGCTCGGCTCGCCGGTTGCCATCGAGATCAAGAACAGCGAGTGGTTCCGCAGCGACAAGTGGCACGAAGAGATGTCGCCAGCGCCCGGCGCGACGCAACAGCCGCTGACGCAGGTGCGTCCGGGCCACGCTGACCTGGTGGGCATGCAGAAGTACGGCTTCACCGACGCGCGCGACGTGCTCGAGCGGGCCAGTGCTCGTGAAACGGCCGCACGGGTCGCCGCTGGCGCCGTCGTCAAGAAGCTGCTCTCCGAACTCGGTGTGTCGATCCTGTCGCACGTCATCCAGATGGGCGCTGTCCGCTCGAAGGCGATCGAACGGCCGACGATGGCCGACTTGGCGCGGGTCGACGAATCGCCGGTGCGATGCTTCGACGCAGCGGCCGAGGCGGCGATGATCGACGAGGTCAAAGCCGCGGCCAGAGATGGCGATTCCCTCGGGGGAGTCGTCGAGGTGCTCGGCTACGGAATACCCATCGGTCTCGGCAGCCATGTGCACTGGGATCGAAAGATCGACGCAGCGCTCGCTCAGGCGGTGATGAGCATCCAGGCCGTCAAAGGCGTTGAGATCGGCGACGGTTTTGAGGGCGCGGGCCGGCGTGGCAGTGCCGCCCACGACGCCATCGTCTGGGACTCTGCGACCAGCGAGTACCGCCGGGAAACGGCGCTGGCGGGCGGCACGGAGGGTGGCATGACGACAGGAGAATTGCTGGTGGTGCGGGCGGCGATGAAGCCGCTGGCCACCCTGAACCAGCCGTCGTTGAAAACGGTGGATGTCGTCACCAAGGAGGCGACGGTCAGCTTCAAGGAGCGAACCGACGTCACCGCCGTGCCGGCGATGGGAGTGGTTGCCGAAACGATGGTTGCGTTGGTCGTTGCGGCCGAGGCACAGCGAAAGTTCGGCGGCGATTCGCTGGCTGAGTTCGCGCGCAACGCCGACGCGTTCCGCAGTTCGCTCGGTTAGCGGCCGTGGGGGTCGCAGCCGATCAGCATCTTGTCCTCGTCGGGTTGATGGGGTCCGGTAAGACAACCGTGGCGCGCATCGCCGCCGATCGACTCAGTCGACGAGTGATCGACAGTGATGCAGTGATCGAAAAGGCAACCGGCCGAACGGTTCGCGAAATCTTTGCAGACGATGGGGAGGATGCATTTCGCTCGTTCGAGACGGCAGCCTTGCTCGACGCACTAGCAACTCCGGAGCCTGCTGTGATTGCCGCAGCGGGCGGCGTTGTGCTGCGTGAGGAGAATCGGGCCGCGCTCAAGAAGGCCAACGCCCGAGTCGTGTGGTTGTGTGCCTCGCCGGCGGCACTTGTCGACAGAGTGATGTCGGGTGGCCACCGCCCGCTGCTCGACGACGATCCGGCGGGTACCTTGCAGCGCATGCACGACCAGCGGCAAGCGTGGTATCGCGAGGTGGCCGACGTCATCGTGCTGGTCGATCATCGCAGTCCGAACGAGGTCGTCGAAGCGGTGCTGCGATGATCACTGTTCGGGTACCGCTCGGCGATCGAAGCTACGACGTGCTTGTCGGTCATGGGGCGCGCCGCGAGTTGGGTGGTCTGATTCCCTCGACGGCCAAGCGTGCTGCCATCGTGACCCAGCACGGAATTCCGCTCGACGTCGAATGCGGTGTGCCGAGCGAGGTGTTCACGATCGGCCACGGCGAGGCGCACAAGTCGTTGGCCACCATCGAGGACCTGTGCCGCGGCTTCGCCGGCTTCGGTCTGACGCGCAACGACGTCGTGATCGGCGTCGGCGGCGGCATGGTCACCGACGTCGCCGGGTTCGCAGCGGCGTCGTGGCACCGTGGCGTCTCGGTCGTTCACGTGTCGACCACGTTGGTCGGGATGGTCGACGCTGCGATCGGCGGCAAGACAGGCGTGAACATCTCCCCGGTTGGCGGCATCGGTGGCAAGAACCTGATCGGCGCGTTCTGGCAGCCGTCAGGCGTCGTGTGCGATCTCGACTCGCTGGCCACCCTGCCGCCGCGCGAAGTCCGCTGCGGGCGGGGCGAGATGGCCAAGTACCACTTCCTCACCGGCGACGACTTGTTGGCGATGGACGAGGCCGCGCGCATCGCTCGCTGCGTCGAGATCAAGGCCGAGATCGTGTCGAGCGACGAGCGCGAAGGTGGCCGGCGGGCATTGTTGAACTATGGCCACACATTGGCCCACGCGCTGGAGATCGAGACTGACTATGCGCTTGCCCACGGCGAAGCGGTGGCGGTCGGACTGGTGTATGCGGCCCATCTCGCTCACCGACTCGGGCGCATCGACGGCAGCCGCGTGGATCAGCACTATGCCGTCGTCGGAGGAAGCTACGAGCTTGCTACCGCACTTCCTGATGGTGTCGATCCTCAGCGGTTGGTCCAACTCATGGGCCGCGACAAGAAGGCGATGGGTGCAGGCCTGACGTTCGTGCTCGATGGTCCCTTTGGAGTCGAGCTGGTCACGGACGTACCGGTCGATACCGCCGGCGACGCGCTCAGCGACATGACCAGCCGGTGACCTGACCCGCAGTGATAACACCACGCCTGATCACCGACCGATTGCTGATGCGGGAGTGGTGCGACAGCGATCGCATCCCGTATGCAGCCTTGAACGCCGATGCTGATGTGATGCGTCACTTTCCGGCAACGCTCACGTCGCAGCAGAGTGATGAGATGGTCGATCGCATGGCCGCCTCATGGCGCGACAACGGCTTCGGACTGTGGGCGGTGGAGCGAAGCGACACGTCTGAATTCATCGGGTTCGTGGGGCTCGCGGCGCCGTCTTGGCAGGCAGCCTTCACCCCGTGCGTCGAGGTCGGATGGCGCCTGGGTAAGCAGCATTGGGGCAACGGATTCGCGCCCGAGGCTGCTCGCGCTGCATTGCTATGGGGATTCGAGAACATCGATCCACCCGACGAACAGTTCGTCAGCTTCACGACTGTGGGCAACGTCAACTCGCAGCGGGTGATGCACAAGATCGGGATGATTCGTGATGCCGCCGGCGACTTCGACCATCCGCTGCTGCCCGACTGGGTGGATCGTCGCCATGTCCTGTACCGAATCAATCGTCGGCAACTCGACGAGCACGTGGCACGATAGAGCCGTGGCGCTGATCACTCTCCTGCACGGACCCAACCTCAATCTGCTCGGCCAACGCGAGCCGCACATCTACGGCACGGCCACTCTCGATGACTACGTCGCATTCACGACGGCTGCGGCACAAGAACATGGCCACGAGGTTTCGGCGTTTCAGACAAACCACGAGGGCCAACTGGTCGATGCCATTCACGGCGCGCGTGGCATAGCAGCAGCGATCATCATCAACCCTGGTGCATTCACTCATTACGCTTGGAGCATCCACGATGCCCTCGCTGCGTTCCATGGGCCCATCGTCGAGGTGCACATCTCCAATCCGAACGCGCGTGAACCGTGGCGACATACCAGCGTCATCGCACCCGTTTCGACCGGGTCGATCATGGGCTTCGGGATGCACGGCTACCGACTCGCGGTGGAGGCCGTGGCCGCCAAGCTGAGTGCCAAGTGATGCCGGCGCTGGAAGTCGCTGGGCGCTGCGGGCGCGTGCTTGCACGATTCGACCAGGCCGAGGCCCTGCTGGTCACCGACCTCACCAACATCCGTTGGTTGACGGGTTTCACCGGCTCCAACGGCTGGGCACTGCTGACTCCGCGAGAATTGGTGCTGATCACCGATGGTCGGTACGGCGACCAGGCAACTGCGCAGATGGCACAGGCCGGCGTCGATGGTCG
>JAYTZE010000209.1:0-3862 GCA_043742385.1 Ilumatobacteraceae bacterium | reverse complement strand
CGGATAGTCGGTCAACGTCACGGTCCACCTCCCGGGCGCTACCCCCCGGCAAGCACCCGGCTGCAGTCTGCCAGAATCGTGTCGGCACCGTCGGCGGGTGCGACTCCCCGTGTCCCGGCCTCGAGAAGTGGATCTGAATGTGAGACGCATTGCCGAGGTCGCGGGCGCTCATGAATGGCGCCGCAACTCATGGTGCGAGCCGAAACGGTGGGTATTGGTCGGTGACGAGCGTGAAGGCGTAACCCGTGACCCGTCTCTGCCAGCGCAGTACGCCGACGACGTAGTTGAACAGACGGCGGGGATAGCGACCGGTGAACAAGATGGCGAACCATGCACCAATCGATGCAACGACCACACCGATCGTCAACACAACCAGGAGCACGAGGTGCGGGATCGCCAGGAACCACTTCACCAACGGCAGCCAGCGGTTGAGGTCGTGCTCAGCATCGGGGTAGTCCATCTCCAGGTGGACACCTTGCTCATCCTCCGACGATGGATACTGATCGTCGAGCAGCAGGACGTAGCCGAGTGCTCGGGTCTCGAATCGCTCCAGTTGGAGGTGCCAGTCGTACCACCAGCGCGGGTACCTCCGTCTGAAGACCAGCATGAGGCCCAGCGGCAAGGTCAACAGCCCGGAAGAACGTCCCCAGCTCAGGAAACAGACGAGCACCATGATTGGGAGGGCAGTGAGTGCCCGGAAAGCCGATGTCACACGGTTCAGCTTTCGATCGGGGTAGTCGATCTCCAGCCGAACCGCGTAAGCAGGTGAAGCAGTTGCAGCGGTCATGTCTAGACCAGCACGTCTTCTCGAAGGTCAGCAGCCGTCGGTTCGATTTCCATCTCGGGTTCGGGGAGTCCTATTTCGCCGTCGATGTCGATGGTTGGAAGGAGTCGATCGAGCCAGTCGGGAAGCCACCAATTGGCGTTGCCCATCAGCTTCATCGTGGCCGGCACCAACACCATTCGCACGATCGTGGCGTCGACGAAGATCGCGGTTGCCAGGCCGAGGCCCATCATCTTGGTCGTTGGGTCGTCACCCAGAACGAAGCCGAGGAACACCGAGATCATGATCAGGGCGGCCGAGGTGATCACCCGTGCGGTGCTCGCGATGCCGTGGATCACCGATGTGTCGTTGTCGCCCGTCAGCAGGTATTCCTCACGCACTCGTGAGAGCAGGAAGACTTCGTAGTCCATCGACAGTCCGAACAGAATTGCGAACATGAACATCGGAATGAACACAAGGATCGGCCCTGTCGATTCCAGACCGATGATGCCCTTGCCCCACCCCCACTGGAACACCATCACCAACACGCCATACGCAGCACCGATGCTCAACAGGTTCATCAATGCAGCCTTCAGCGGTACGACCAACGATCGGAACACGAGGGTCAGCAACAGGAACGACAGCACGATCACTGCCGCAATGAACAGCGCAAGGCGATCGTTGACGCGGTTGCCGATGTCGCCGAACGTCGCTGTCTGGCCACCGATGTGCGCCCGGGCGGGACTGTTGTCCAGCGCCGCCGGGAAAACCTCCGCACGAAGCCGGTCGACCGTCTCGAGCGTTGCATCGTCTTGCGGTGCTGAGTTTGGAAACGCAACCAGCGTCGCCACGCCGGCCTCGGTGTTCACCTGCGTGGTTGCGACTGCGGCGATGCCTCGGTCGGCAAGGATCGCAGCGCGAAGGGTTTCGACCACGCTCGGGTCCTCGGAGATGTCGACGGCTATCACCAACGGGCCGTTGATGCCGGGACCGAAGCTCTCGGCGACGAGGTCGTACGCCCGTCGCTGGGTGCGGCTTTCGGGTAGCGAGCCTTCATCGGGGAAACCGAGCCGAAGCGACAGCACCGGCGCCGTCAACGCAAGCAGCAAGACGGTGACGCCGATTGCATAGGCCCAGGCGTTCTCGGACACGTGCCGACCCCAACGTTCCCAGCCGGCGCCGACGGCGACCTTGCCAGGTCGGCGTCGCCGAACTCCGAAACCGTTGATCCGATGTCCAGCAAGGCCGAGAAACGCAGGAAGCAGAGTGATCGAGGCGAGCACCATCAACAAGACGGTGACCGAGATGGCGACGCCCGCAGAAGCCATGAACGGAACGCCAGCGACTGCAAGACCAAGAATCGCGATGACGACGGTGCCGCCGGCAAAGATCACTGCCTGGCCAGCGGTCGCCGCCGCTCGCCCCACCGCTTCCTCGACGGTCATTCCACGTGCCAAGTGTTCCCGACAGCGGGTGACGATGAACAAGGCGTAGTCGATGCCCACTCCCAGGCCGACCATGCTTGCTATCTGCGGGGCCCAACTCGGAATCTCGATCAGGTAGGTGATGAGCGACATCGAGCTGATACCGAGCGCAAGACCGAACAGCGCCAACCCGATCGGGAGACCCATCGCTATCAGCGATCCGAACGCCAGCAGCAGAATGACGACTGCGGCGATCAGGCCGATCATCTCGCCGAGGCCCGTCTCAGGCTCCTCGAAGGAAAAGAAGAGGTCGCCGCTCAGTTCGATCTGCAGCAGCGAGTCGTGACGAACTTCGACAGCGAGGTCTTTGAGATTCTCCAGGTCGCCCGCGGTCAGTTGGTCGATCAACGGATACTGAACGCGAATCAATGCGACCCGTCCGTCGGGCGACACCGAGCCGCTCGCCGCTGCGGACTCCGCCCCTGCGGACAGCGCACCAGCCGGATCGCTCGTACCGAGCACCTTGGGCAAGTTGGCGACCGCGGCCTGGACCGTGGCCAGAGCGGACCTTGCGTCAGCCGAGTCGAAGAACGTCGAGCCATCGTCGTGCGGGGTCAGCACGACCTGTGCTGTCGGTCCGGCCGAGTCCGACTGGGCACCCGTGAGCAGGTCAAGTGCTGCCGTCGAGTCGAGTCCCGGAGCTTCGAATGAGTCCTCGAGCTCGCGACCGAAACCTGTAGACGCACCGACCACGACAATGGCCACAACCACCCATGTCGCGATGACGACCCACGGGCGGCGCGCCGCGAACCGGCCCAATCGGTACAAGGCATGCGACATTGAACGTTCCTCCTCGAAGCGGCGATCCCGATGAATCGACCAGATGGAGACAGCGGCCGACCAACGTCGGGCGAAGTCATGAACGCATCGTGGCGAGTCGCGTCGGCAGACACATCGACCGATTGGCTCAAAGTCGGCTGACCGTTCGGCTGAGTCGCGGACTGTACTTTCGGTCGATCCGTCTCCCCGCGACGTTCTCTATGCTGGGCTCGGTGGTGAGCGACACAGTCCGGCAGCTCTGGGCCGAACCACGCGTGCCGAATCCGCCGAGGCGGGTGTGGCGCGACTGGTTGCTCTTGGGCTTGCTGGTGCCGGCGGCGATTCTCGAAGCGATCTTTCGTGAGGATCTGGGGTGGAAACCTGTCGCACTCGTCCTTGGTGTTGCGCCGATCTTCACGCTGTTGTGGCGCCGCACGCACCCGCTCGTCGTGGTCGCTATCGTCTTGGGTGCCCACGCGGCGAGCGAGGCCGTGACGATCTTCGGTGCCGAACACTCGGCGATGCTGTACAGCACGGCGTGGCTGATCCTGTTGCCCTATTCGCTGTTTCGATGGGGAGCCGGTCGTGAGTGCGCGATCGGACTGGCGATCATGCTGCTCGGTCACATTCCCAATGGGTCCGGTGCCGTCAACAACCTCGGTGAGGCCGCCGCTGCGTCAGTATTCCTGTTGTTCCCGGCAGCGCTCGGAGCGGCGATGCGGTATCGGACCAGCTCCAGGCTCCGCGAGAGAGACCAGGTCAAACTGCTCGAGCGCGAGCAGTTGGCACGCGACCTGCACGACACCGTCGCCCACCACGTCTCGGCGATCATCATCCAGGCCCAGGCCGGGCGAAC